>NZ_VMNE01000023.1:0-85160 GCF_013277565.1 Streptococcus sp. k-90
GTTGTGATGGTTTCTTGTTCGGTTCTGTTACTGTTCCTGTACCTGGGACAGCTTTCTTAGGAAGTTTGTCATTTGGTACTTTACCTGAACCATCTTTACCGATTTCAACAGTAATTGTGTTTCCATCTTCACCTGGGATTTCTACCTTAGTACCTGGTGGATATGTTCCTCCTCCTGGTTTCTTAGGCGTTACAATCGCATCTCCATTTGGTTGTGGAGTAATTTCAATCTCAACTGGAGTTTGAGTTGTTGGTGTTTTAGGATCTGTTCCATTTTTGATTTCTTCCTCATCTGGAATTCCATCATTATCATCATCTGAATCTTCTTTATCTGGGATTCCGTCTCCATCTGTATCGCGTAAAATTGGAACTGGAACTTTCACAGTAACTGTCTCGCCACCTTTTGTAACTTTAACCGGAATTTCGACTGTGCGTTCTTCTTCTTTTGGTTTCCAATCATTTACCTCTGGTTTTCCTTTAAGTTTACCTTCATCATCTACTGTTAAACCATTTACTGGGCCATCTACTGTAATGCTTGAACCTGGTTTGTTAGGTGTCACAACTGTAACTGGTGTAATTTGTGCTTTTTCCGGAACTGGTGCTGGGTTTATAACCTCAGCTGCTAAAGGTCCATTTGCTGTTCCTCTAGCTACAGGACTCTCAAGAGTAAGTACACCATCAATGTTCTTAGAAACTTTTGCAGTTACTTCTGTTTTATCTTCAACTTCAGTATCAGAAATTGTTACAACTCCTTCAGGTGATACTGATACTTTATCATCAGACTTACCATTTACAGTCCATTTGCTTCCAGATTTCGTAACTGTTACAGTTTCTGGACTTGTTTTACCTGTCGGTGTATAAGTAAGAGTAATTTTATCAATATCTTGTTGATTAGTACTATCAGGTTGTTTTGGTGGGGTAATTGTTACACTACCATTCTCTTTACCTTCTACGGTAGGTGCTGTTGGTGTTACTGCTAGAATTACTTTACGCTTGATTTCTGCTGGTGCAAATACATCTCTGGTCGTGCTAGTATCATCTGTCATATTATTAGCTTTAGTGCCTGGGAAGATTGCTGTTGCAGTTCGAGTATATTTACCTGAATTGTCAAGTGTTGTTCCTCGATCTTTATTAACGCCGTTTCTGTCTTTCCATGTCCAAGTCATACCACTTGGTAAATAATTGTTACCACGATCTGCTTTATCTTCACTATCGACTACTTTCAGATAGTTATGCGCATCAATATTTTTAGAACTATTATCTTTATTTAATGTTGAAGCAACTGGTACTTTTGCTATACCGTGCTCATCAAGATTTCTTGTTTCAATATCAACTACGCGGTACTTAAATTTGAAATCACGGCTATCTGAAGGATTACTTCCTTCTACGTGAATAGTTGATTCATGTACTCCTAAAGTTTCAGTATTCAATACAGTTCCTGAAGATAAACGAGTTTTATATTTCTTATCTTCTGAACTTCCATCTTTACCTGTTTGAGCTGTAAATGTAGATGGAGTTACCCCATTTGGAAGTCCTCCCTTAACTTCTACTTTAGAAATCACACCAGAGTTATCCGATACTTTTAACTCTGGGTTAAATGTAGCTCCACGATAAACTGTAAAGATTGGTTCATTGGCAGTTTCTGATAACTCTTTTCCATTTAGACTTGCTTTTGGCTTTTCATTATCCACTACATTGAAAACAACATTTCTCTCAGCTTTTTCTGGTGCAAATACTTGGACACTACCACGCTTACTTGGATTTTTAGGGAACACCGCAATCGCCTTATGAGTTTGTTTTCCTACTTTAGATAAAGTTACATTCGTATCTGATCCGTTAGCATTGTCCCAACGGAAGTTCATTCCTCCTGGGAAGTGAACATCTGCTTGCGATTCTACAACTGGTTTACCTGACTTGTCTTGCTTACCGGCTGTATTTAGGTATTCATTTGGATCACCTGACTTGCTGTTTAATTCGACTGTCTTAGGTGTGTTTTCCACAACAACATCGACAACTTTATACTTCATCAGATAGGTAGCACTATTTACACCATCAGAAATTTTGAACTTAGCTACGTGATCTCCTAGTGTCTGTGTATCAGCTACTGTTCCTGTAGATAGGTTCGTAGTGTATTTTTTATCTTCCGTACTTCCATCTTTTCCGGTTTGAGGTGTATAAGTTTGAGCTTTAGATCCATTTGGTAAGTTCTCAACACTCATAGAAGTAATGTTACCTGAATTATCCCAGGCTTTCACAGTCGGATTAAATGTAGCTCCACGATAGACATAAAATTGAGCAGATTTTGGTTCTGTCTCTGTTAAACGAACTCCACCAACCTCAACGATTGGTTTTTGGTTATCACGTGGTGTAACTTCGAACGTAAATGTTACATCATCAGCTTTATGACCTACATTATCAGTAGCTTTAAAAGTAATTGTATGAACCCCAACATCTTGTGCTGTTGTTGGAATCGTAATAGTTCTTACTTTTTCGGTATCAGTATCTGTTGGTGAATCAACAGATACTTGATTTGAAATGACCCTAGTACCGTATTTTGCTAGAAAATCATCAGTAATAAGATTAACATGTTTATCATCTCTTGCTGTTACTGTGAATCTTACAGTATCACCTTCAACTACTTTTACTGGCTTATCTGGTGAGATTTTTAATGTTGGAGCTTGTGTATCTGGTGCTTCTGTTGGAATAACAGGAGCACTTTTATCAGAAGTTACTGTTCCATTATTATTAGTAACTACTGTTTTAGCTGTAATAGGTTTTCCTGGTAGAGCTTCTGTAACTGTAATTGTCGCAGTCCCTCCTTTAGTTGTTCCAGTTCCAATCTCTCTATCACCATCGTAAAGCTTAACTGTCGAGCCCTCTGGCACTCCGTTTTGGACATTTACAGTAATTTGTTGATTTGGTAACCCTTTTTTATTAGTAACATTTGTTGTAATAATTGGTTGTTTTGGCTTAACGTTTAATATAACTGTTCCATCTGAACCAGAACCTTTGTCTTCTGAACTCGAACCGTCTTGATAAGTCGCAATAGAAGTATATTTGAATACTCCAGCTTGTGCTGTACTTGTTGGTTTGACGTCACCTTGCCAACTCCAAGTCATACCTGGAGGAAATGGTTTACCCTCTTTATGTCTAACATAACCTGAATTTGCAGGATCATCTGGATCTCCCAAAGCATCTCCTACTGTTTTTGTAACTGTTAAACCTTGGATTGGGTCTTTTGGTGCGTCAGGGGTATTTACTAATCTTGTTCCAGTAGCAGCATACACATATCCTGCCGTTGCGTTTGTAGCTAATCCTGCTTTAACAGTTACAGCCATTGTTCCCGCTGCTTTAGCTTGATCCGCCGTTACATTATCCCTTAAACGCATCTTGACATGATATTTATAGGCATAATTAACATGTGGTGCAATAGTTAAAAGATGGGAATAAGATAAACCTGGATAACTTCCATTCTGTTTTATGATACCATTTAAATCAGAATTATTTTGTAAATTCTTCAACATTTGCTGACGTTGATCATTCCTGTTAGGTCCACCAGTTAGCTGATAAAAACTAAAGCCATCGTTCCAAAGTCTTTGGGAGCTATCATCCTCAACTTTTGAAGGAACATAATAAGTAGGCCCTACCTTAGTAAAGTTATTAGGATTATGAGAAAGAGTTCCTCCACTTCCATTATTTCTATAGCGTTCATAATAAGTGTCAAAAAGAGTTGCTCCAGGATAATTTCCACCTTCTATATGTAAAATATCACGTGGCGGATAAAACCAAAATGCATTTCTTGCATTTCCATCTAATGCTTTACCATCATTTTGGAAATAAACGTCATAGGTAATATACTTTTTACCATTTTCTTCGCTATATTTTGCAGTCATGAATGTTTTCTGGATTGTTCGATCACGATCCCCGATATCTGTGCTACCCTGCCTTTTTGCTTCTGATATAAATTCTTTAACATTAATTAAAGCATTTTCTACACGACCATATTCAACAGTAGTCGCTCTAAAACTTGTACCTTCACCCATGCTCTTACCATTACGTGAGTCACGAGATCCTGAAGTCAAACGTGTTGTAGCGTTTTTAACAGAGTTAAACATTCTCTTCACACGTTTTGTCATATCTTCAACATCGTTCAGAGAAACTGTTGTATTTTCAAGAACACCTTGAGCTAAGCCCAATAGTTCATTGGCTTTTTCAAGAACTTCTTTGCTAGTCTCATGCTCAGGCACTTCCAGAACTGCTGCCTTCAATTGATCTACAGATACTTTCAAAGCATCTTTTTTAGCTGATACAGTTTGGCTCTCTTCGCTTGCACTTACTTCAGGAGAAGATTGGTTGGCTAGGTTATCAGCTTGCTTCTCAGTTTTATCTACTTGTTTATCAACTTTTTTATCTACTTGAACCTCAGTTGATTCCTTAGCAGCTGATACGACTGTCACATCTTTAGACAAGAGTTCCGCAAGCTCATCAATATCCTTTTGAGCTAGCTCAGAACTTTCTAGGGATTCTTTCCCTTTTTGAAGTCTGTCTTTAATAGGTGATACTACTGACTCGTCAAGGTTTAATTTAGTTGAAAGAAGAGCATTTAATTCTTCAACTACTTTTCTTAACTTGGCTTTATCAACTGTAGGCGCGTTATTTACAGGAACTGCAGGCGATTGATTTTCTGGAGATTTATGTCCTTCATCTACTTTGTTTGCAGTAGATTCTGGACTCTCTTTAGGCAATTCGGCCTCACCTTTAGGGTTTACTACACCCGCATTAAGTTGTGAAGTCTTGTCAACTACACTATCCGCACTCGCAACGCGGGCACCTAAAAACATCAGCGCTGCAACAGCAACTGAAGCAGCACCGAAACTATACTTACGAATAGAAAAGCGCAAAACTTTTTCACGTTGCTGGCGCTTGATTCTATTGAGTGAATTTGATTTATTTTCCATTGTTCCTCCTTATGTTAAAATACAAAATCAAATTAAAAGCAATATTCCCTCTGGGAATAAAACAATAAAAACCACTATGATGGACATTTCACATCACAGTTTTGACAGCTAGATTATACCACTTTCAATATATTTAATCAATTAAAATGGTATAAATACAAGCAATCCAAAGAAAGCGCAATCAGCAAATATATAATAATTAAAAACAACTCTGAATAACGATAAATATCCCATCCTTAATTTTAAAATATTCTTCAGATATATCCTATAAATATAATTTTATATTATTACAAAATCAAAAAAATAAATTTCTTCCTTAAAAAAACAAATATATAATAGTTTTAATTAAAAATCCTATCATTGGTTCCGTGTACCTATAATTTTAAAGCATATACTTATACAACAATATTTCTTGAATAGTCTATCAACAAAAGGGGAACCTTGATTTCAAATGAGTATAACAGATTGAAGCTAGAATAGTATAATATGACTTCTAATTCATTTTTAAAAATTAATCTAAATCCCCTCATCGATTTGTACATATTTTATTTCAACCCATTATCTCTAGGTACGAATATTGATATCTACTTTTTTCTAGAATACGACAACAGCCTTGTACCTCTTGAAATGAGGAACAAGGCCGTTTCTTTATCTTTTACATTCATTGTCCACTTAACAATGAACAATTCATATTTTGACTACATTTTTATTTTAGTCTTCTTTTTTCTTTCCAATAAGAAATCTGAGACCGCCTAGCATACCAAGAAGTCCTAGAGATGCAAGAGTCGCGTTTGATTCTGTTCCTGTATTTGGCAATACATTTTGAGAATTATTTGACTTAGCTCTATTATCAATAGAATCTGTAGCATCTTCATGATTTTCATTCGGAGTAACTGCATCTGGAATTGGAGTTGGTGATACAGCTGTATCTTGACCAGAATTTCCATTAGCATCAGGTATTACTGGCGTAACTGGAGTTGGAGTGGTTAGCGCAGGTGTATCGTGACTAGAATTTCCATTAGTATCAGGTGTTACTGGAATTGGAGTTGTGTTTGAACTTACTTTTCTGAAAATGTGAGTCATTACTGGTTCATTTTCATCAATCACAGTTCGTACAAATTCATATCCAGAAATTGATCCATGTTCAGCATCCTTTTCACTACCTGTCTTAAGGGATGGTTTCAATCCATTTCCATCTTCACCAATCCATCGAACCTCAATCATGAGCTCTGGCAATTCAATTGAATCTGGTAATAGACCATTTTCAAAAATTGTTACCTTAGGCGGAGTTGTTACATTAGGAACTTCCACAGATGGTTTACCTGGCTCAGTAGTCTTACCTATACCTGGTTTTTCTACATCTGGTAGATCACTGTTTGCTACTTTACCTTTACCATCTTCGCCTGAGATTTCTACCTTAGTTCCTGGTGGGTATGTTGAGCCATCTGGTTTCTTCGGTGTTACTGTAACTTCACCTGTCTTAGGATCTTGTTCTATCTCTACTTTTGGTTCTTTCGTTTTACCATAAGTTCGAACTGTTGTTGGAGTTACCTTACCTGTTTTTGGATCAACCTCATAGGTAGTGGTATCAATCACATCACGACCTTCAGGATTTTTAGATTGTTCAACCTTAGTTTTAGCTCCTACTTTAACGATTGTCTTACCTGCGGGGATGAATACTGGATTACCAACGTGTTCTGTGATATGACCGTCCTTTGGATCTACATAGTAAGTAGTTGTAGTAACTGTTTTACCTTTTTCACCCTCAGTACGCTGATCTGGTGTACCGAAGTCTTTTTCAACATCTTTAACATATTCCACTTCTGGTTCAATCGGAGTTTCTACTACTTCGTCTTTGGCCGAGACCTTGACCACTGTAGTAGTTGAAAGTTTGATAACAGGTTGACCTTCATGTGGAATGAGGCTGCCGTCTGTAGGATTAACTGCATATGTTGTGGTTACTGTTCTGGTACCTGGAGTACCAGCTACTGTTACATTAGCTTCACCTTTGGCTCTTGTGGCATCTTTCTCATAACGAACACTTGGTTCAAGTGACGTAACAACAACTGTTGATTTAGCGCCATTTGGACTGGTAATGTCTTTCCTTACAGTTGGAGTAAGGGCACCGGTACTTGAATTGACTTGATAGCTGGTTGTCTTCTTAACTACATCATCACCATCTTTAAGGTATTCAACCTCATCCTTAGCTGGGACCTTGACCACTGTAGGCGTTGAAAGTTTGATAACTGGTTTTCCTTCATGTGGAATAAGGCTACCGTCTGCAGGGTTAACAGTATAGGTTGTGGTTACTGTTCTTGTTCCTGGTGTACCAGCTGTTGTTACATTAGCTTCACCTTTGGCTTTTGTGGCGTCTTTCTCATAACGAACACTTGGCTCAAGTGAGGTAACAACAACTGTAGATTTGGCGCCATTTTGTTTGAACACTTCCTTTTTCTCTGTTGGAGTGAGAGCACCGGTACTTGCATTGACTTGGTAGCTGGTTGTCTTCTTAACTACATCATCACCTTCTTTGAGGTATTCAACCTCATCTTGAGCTGGGACTTTGACCACTGTAGGTTTTGCGGGAACTACCACTGCAGGTTCTTCATGCGGAATGAGGCTGCCATCTGTAGGATTGACAGTATAGGTTGTGGTTACTGTTCTAGTACCTGAAGTACCAGCTACTGTTACATTAGCTCCACCTTTGGCTCTTGTGGCATCTTTCTCATAACGAACACTTGGCTCAAGTGGTGTAACCACAACTGTAGTTTTGGAACCATCTTGTTTGAACACTTCCTTTTTCTCTGCTGGAGTAAGGATACCTGTACTTGCATTGACTTCGTAAGTGGTTGTCTTCTTAACAACGTCATCACCATCTTTAAGGTATTCAACCTCATCCTTAGCTGGGACCTTGACCACTGTAGGAGTCGAAGGAACTACCACTGCAGGTTCTTCATGCGGAACAAGACTGCCATCTGTAGGATTAACTGTGTAGGTGGTAGTTACTGTACTTGTTCCTGGGGTACCAGCTGTTGTTACATTAGCTTCACCTTTAGCTCTCGTGGCATCTTTCTCATAACGGACACTTGGCTCAAGTGGTGTAACGATAACTTTAGATTTAGCACCGTTTCTCTTGAAGATTTCTGTTGTCTCTGTTGGAGTTAGGGAGCCCGTACTTGCATTGACCGCGTAAGTTATGGTCTTCTTAACAACATCATCGCCTTCTTTGAGGTATTCGACCTCATCTTTAGCTGAAACTTTGACCACTGTCGGAGTTGACGGTTTGATAACTGGTTGGCCTTCATGTGGAATGAGACTGCCATCTGTCGGATTAACTGTGTAGGTGGTAGTTACTGTTCTTGTTCCTGGTGTACCATCTGTTGTTACATTAGTTTCACCTTTGGCTCTTGTGACATCTTTTTCATAACGAACACTTGGCTCAAGTTGGGTAACAACAACTGTAGATTTGGCACCACTTTGTTTGAAGATTTCCTTTTTCTCTGTTGGAGTAAGGTTACCTGTACTTGCATTGACCGCGTAACTTGTAGTCTTCTTAACCACGTCGTCGCCTTCTTTGAGGTATTCGACCTCATCTTTGGCCGGGACCTTGACCACTGTCGGAGTTGACGGTTTGATAACAGGTTGCCCTTCTTGTGGAATGAGGCTACCGTCTGTCGGATTAACTGTATATGTTGTAGTTAGTGTACTTGTCCCCTGAGTGCCAACTATTGTTACATTAGCTTCACCTTTAGCTCTTGTGGCGTCTTTTTCATAACGAACACTTGGCTCAAGTGGTGTAACCACAACTGTAGTTTTGGAACCATCTTGTTTGAACACTTCCTTTTTCTCTGCTGGAGTAAGGATACCTGTACTTGCATTGACTTCGTAAGTGGTTGTCTTCTTAACAACGTCATCACCATCTTTAAGGTATTCAACCTCATCCTTAGCTGGGACCTTGACCACTGTAGGAGTCGAAGGAACTACCACTGCCGGTTCTTCATGCGGAACAAGACTGCCATCTGTAGGATTAACTGTGTAGGTGGTAGTTACTGTACTTGTTCCTGGGGTACCAGCTGTTGTTACATTAGCTTCACCTTTAGCTCTCGTGGCATCTTTCTCATAACGGACACTTGGCTCAAGTGGGGTAACAACAACTGTAGATTTGGCACCGTTTCTCTTGAAGATTTCTGTTGTCTCTGTTGGAGTTAGGGAGCCCGTGCTTGCATTGACTTGGTAGCTGGTTGTCTTCTTAACAACATTATCACCCTCTTTGAGGTATTCAACCTCATCCTTAGCTGGGACCTTGATCACTGTCGGTTTTGCTGGGACTACTACTGCCGGTTCTTCATGCGGAATAAGTCTACCATTTGTAGGGTTAACCGTGTAGGTGATGGTTACTGTTCTGGTACCAGGAGTACCAGCTATTGTTACATTTTCTCCACCTCTAGCTCTTGTGGCATCTTTCTCATAACGAACACTTGGCTTAAGTGACGTAACGGCAACTGTTGATTTGGCACCATTTCGCTTGAACACTTCCTTTTTCTCTGTTGGAGTAAGACCACCTGTACTTGCATTAACCGCGTAAGTTGTTGTTTTCTTAACAATGTCGTCGCCGTCTTTGAGGTATTCAACCTCATCTTGAGCTGGCACCTTGACCACTGTCGGTTTTGATGGGACTACCACTGCTGGTTCTTCATGCGGAACGAGGCTACCATCTGTCGGATTAACAGTATAGGTTGTAGTTACTGTACTTGTCCCTGGAGTACCAGCTGTTGTTACATTAGCTTCACCTTTAGCTCTTGTGGCGTCTTTTTCATAACGGATACTTGGCTCAAGTGGTGTAACCACTACTGTAGCTTTCGTGCCATTTGGACTAGCAATGTCTTTCCTTACTGTTGGAATAAGAGCACCTGTGCTTGCATTCACTTCGTAAGTTGTAGTCTTCTTAACAACGTCATCGCCGTCTTTTAGGTATTCAACCTCATCTTTAGCTGGCACTTTGACCACTGTCGGTTTTGATGGGACTACCACTGCTGGTTCTTCATGCGGAACAAGGCTACCATCTGTAGGATTAACAGTATAGGTTGTAGTTACTGTACTTGTCCCTGGAGTACCAGCTGTTGTTACATTAGCTTCACCTTTGGCTCTTGTGGCGTCTTTTTCATAACGAACAATTGGCTCAAGTGGTGTAACCACAACTGTTGATTTGGCACCATCTTGCTTGAACACTTCCTTTTTCTCTATTGAAGTAAGGGTACCTGTACTCGCATTGACTTGGTAACTTGTAGTCTTCTTAACAACGTCATCGCCTTCTTTGAGGTATTCAACCTCATCTTTGGCTGGAACTTTGACCACCGTAGGAGTTGACGATTTGATAACTGGTTTTCCTTCATGTGGAATAAGGCTACCATCTGTAGGATTAACCGTGTAGGTGGTAGTTACTGTTCTTGTACCTGAAGTACCAGCTGTTGTTACATTAGCTTCACCTTTGGGTCTTGTAGCGTCTTTTTCATAACGAACACTTGGCTTAAGTGGTGTAACCACAACTTTAGATTTGGCACCTTTTGGATTGGCAACGTCTTTCCTTACTGTTGGAGTAAGAGCACCTGTACTGGCATTGACCGCATAAGTGGTTGTCTTCTTAACAACATTATCGCCTTCTTTGAGGTATTCAATCTCATCTTTGGCTGGAACTTTGACCACCGTAGGAGTTGACTGTTTGATGACGGGTTTTCCTTCATGTGGAATAAGGCTACCATCTGTAGGATTAACCGTGTAGGTGGTAGTTACTGTTCTTGTACCTGAAGTACCAGCTACTGTGATTTTTGCTTCACCTTTGGCTCTTGTGGCGTCTTTTTCATAACGAACATTTGGCTTAAGTGGTGTAACCACAATTTTAGATTTGGCACCTTTTGGATTGGCAACATCTTTCCTTACTGTTGGAGTAAGAGCTCCTGTACTTGCATTGACCGCGTAAGTGGTTGTCTTCTTAACAACATCATCACCGTCTTTGAGGTACTCAACCTCATCTTTGGCTGGAACTTTGACCACCGTAGGAGTTGACTGTTTGATGACGGGTTTGCCCTCATGCGGAATGAGGCTACCGTCTGCAGGGTTAACAGTATAAGTTGTAGTGACTGTTCTAGTGCCTGAATTACCAGCTGTTGTTACATTTTTTCCGCCCTTAGCTCTCGTAGCGTCTTTTTCATAACGAACACTTGGCTGTAATGGCGTAACAACAACCTTAGCCTTGGCACCATTTTGTTTGAAGATTTCCTTTTTCTCTATTGGAGTAAGAGCTCCTGTACTGGCATTGACCATGTAAGTGGTTATCTTCTTAACCACATCATCGCCTTCTTTGAGGTATGTAACCTCATCCTTAGCTGGGACTTTGACCACTGTCGGTTTTGATGGGACTACTACTGCCGGTTCTTCATGCGAAACAAGGCTACCATCTGTCGGATTGACTGTGTAGGTTGTAGTTACTGTTCTAGTGCCTGGAGTACCAGCTTCTGTTACATTTGCCCCACCTTTGGCTCTCGTAGCGTCTTTTTCATAACGAACACTTGTCTCGATTGACGTAACCACAACTGTTGATTTGGCACCATCTTTCTTGAACACTTCATCAAGTGTATTTTTAGTAATCTGCCCTGTATCGGGATCTTTGATACTAACAGTTGTTGACTTAATGATGTCATCTCCACGTTTACTATATACAACAGTTTCTCCAACTTTTTCTACAGATTTAGCTGTTGTCATTTTTTTATCTTGATAACCTGTCCCATCTAAGGAAATTCGTTTCCCAGACATGAACTCTGATCGTCTATTAATCATATCGGCTTCAAAATAAGAACGTGAACTATGACCTCCTTTTGTATCCCCAACATTTATGACAACATCACTATCATTACTGACACTTTTTCCTATAGTAGAATCATTATTAACTATATAATGTGTCATTTTTCCAGACTTAGCTATGTTTTTACTGTCTAATCCTTTTTGCCAAAATTCAGATGATGAGAAATAACTTGTCCTCACTTTTGGGGCATTAAAGGTTGTTCCTTTTTTTAAGACATTATTATAAAAGTTTCTATAAGCCCGCTGTTCTTTAGAAGACATGACTCTGCTGTCAGAATATGCCAACTGATAGGCTTCAACCATTGCCCGTTGTACTAAATATCCTCCTAAAGAGTGTCCTGTCAAATATAGATTGGTAATGCTCTTATCTTTAGCCAGTTCACGCATGATATTTTCTGCATCAATCCCTTGTTGAGGATTGCTTCCTAATCCAAGTGTTATATCAGTTCCTATATCTTTGGCATCACTTGTTCCACGAAAGGCTAATACTTGTGCACTTCCATTTGGTAAATATGAGAAATCACTCTTAGTTTCATACAAGACAGCATCTAGTCCACTGGAGGTATGGTAACTTTTTTTCCTTTCCCAATAAGGCCCCAATTCCTTATTCATCATCATATACTCATAACGTGGTCTACTGTCATCATTCTTTTTATATAACTCTGACTCTGTTAAGGGTTTCTTATGATTCAGCACTCTATCAATATAATTATCATCACGGTAGGACAATTCCATGAACATAATCATATCGCGCTCACTGACATTCCATTTTAATTTTTCATCTGGCTTTTCTTTACTGTCAATAATACCATCACCATCAGTATCTTCTAATAAGGGATGACTATTATAGCCTACATACTTTTTCCCGCCTTTTTCATAAATATAAAGTTCTTCTTTATCCTTCAAGAAATCATCATCTGTATAAGCTTCTGGACTTAACTCAGGGCCGTTTAATAACAAACTGTCAAGCTTATTACCTTCTGAACCGATTACTCCTGCTTTGATTTTTTTAGCATCTTCCTTAGTCAATTCATATTTTTTAATCTCGGAAGGATTTGATGCTGCTCTCACCGCTGGAGTGCTTGATCTGTCTTCACCTGCCACGGAAGCCCTTGTGGTCAAGCTATTATTTTCTTTATCCCCAGATGTCTCAAGTTCTGTAGTTCTTGTAGATATTATTGGAGTATCTTTTGGGACTGGACTGGGGATAGCATCTTGATTCTCTGGTGAATTTTGATTCTCTTCTTTTTTCTCTACAATAGGGGTCGAATTTGCCCTTTCAGAATTAGCCCCTATCTCTGTTGCCAAATTATTTTCCGTAGAAGCCAGTACTCCCTGGGATGGTGTAAACAAGGTAATTCCTATTAATACAGAAGCCACTCCAACCGAAAACTTTCGAATTGAAAAGCGTTGACGTTTATTAAAAATGTCTTTCATTTTACTAACTTTCTTTCTAACTATTTTTTACAAAATAGAGGGTTCTAATATTTTCCCTTGACAGAATACTAAATCGTTTCTTGACTAAAATTTTAGAGCTTTTCCTCTACCTGATCATAAGCTACCACATTGATTTCTAATCATAGAAAATTGATTGCTTAATATTACTAAAATATCAGTAAAATATAAAAAAATGTAAATATTTCACTTCTAACACTGCCATTATACCATAAAAAATCATAACACTCATGTGTTTTAAAAAAGGTTTATCAAAAAGTCTTAAAAATCATAAAAAACGCATAATATCAGGCAATTACAATCCTTGATACTATGCGTTTGATTGTGGGAAAATGTGCTTCATTTTCTCCTAGAATTGAGTTTTCGCTCATTCTCGTCAAATTTTGATTTTTTCTTCTTCGATATCAATCACAATCTCTTCTGATTCATCAAGACTATCGGACTTTTCTTGCCACTGCTCCTTGAGATTATTGAATCGATCTTTTGATGCTTCTGTCGCTTGACGAGCACATGATTTAGCTTGAGCAAGGACACTGTCCACAGTGATTTCACCTGACTCAACCTGTTCTTTGGTTTTAAGAACAAAATCTGTAGCTTGTTCCTTAACTTCTGTCAGTTTTTCACAGACCTGCTCTTTAGCATATTCAGGATCTTCTCTCAAATCATCTAGAAAATCTTGAGCTTGACTGCAAACTTGTTTGCCCTTGTCGCTTGTTAAAAACAAGGCAAGAGCTGCACCTGAAACGGTTCCTAAAAGGATTGAGGATAGTTTACCCATAAGGATTCTCCTTTTTTATTTTTTGAAAAATTTACTTGCAAGACGAAGAGCTGACAAACTTGCACCAGTCTTAATGGTTTTTGAACCAGCTGATGAAGCTTTCTTGCTCAAGACACGCGCATGGTCATTGAGATCTGAAACAGATAGAGATAAATCTGCAACAGCACTAAAGAGTGGATCAATTGTTGCCACCTTGACATTGATATCATCTGCCAAGACATTGACCTTAGCCAATAACTCATTGGTATGGTGCAAGGTCACATCCACATCTGAAGTTAAGGTTTTAATCGTCTTCTCTGTTTCATCGATCACACGTCCAAGCTTTTGTACAGTGATAATCAGATAAACCAAAAATACAATCAAAGCAAGGGCTACAAGAATATATGCAACTTCTAACATTTAGTTTTCCTCCTCTGTAACATAGTAAGGGGCCTTCTTTCGATTTTGATATAGAATGATAAAAATACCCAGTCCGATAAGGACAACTGATAGCCATTGAGACACTCGAAGTCCAAAGAACATGAGACTATCTGTTCGCATGCCTTCGATGACCATACGACCGAAACCATACCAAATCAAGTAGAAAGCAGTAATATGGCCTCGTCTGAGGCTCTTCCATTTTCGTCTGAATATCAAAATCAAGGCAAAGCCAAGCAGATTCCATAGAGACTCATAAAGAAAGGTCGGCTGACGGTAGCTACCCTCAATATACATCTGGTCACGGATAAAGGCAGGTAGATAATCCAAATTATCCACTGCTGCACCATAAGCTTCTTGATTAAAGAAATTGCCCCAGCGCCCCAAACTTTGGGCAATCATGACACTAGGTGCTGCAATGTCTAGAAAATCCCAAGTATTGATGAGTTTACGATCAGCAAAAATATAGAGTACAAGGGAACCAGTTATCAAACCACCGTAAATTGCCAAACCACCATTCCAAATGGCAAAAATTTCTCCCAAATTCTGACTATAGTAATCAAAACGGAAAATGACATAGTAGAGACGAGCTCCTAAAATAGCCAGAGGAAAAGCTACCAAGATAAAATCTAAAATATCGTCTGGTATGATCTTCTTTCTAGGCGCTTCTTTCATGGTCAAATAAACCGCAAGAATCAAACCTGTCACAATACATAAGGCATACCAACGAATGGCTAGAGGTCCTAGATGAATAGCAATTGGATCAAGCATTAGGCACCTCGTTTTGAGCAATAAGATTTGTCAAGCGTTCTTCGAACAAACGCGTCGCATCAAAGCCCATTTCCTTAGCACGATAATTCATGGCAGCAGCCTCAATCACGACAGAGATATTACGACCTGTTTTAACTGGGATGCGGATACGAGGAATGGCTACGCCAGAAATTTCTAATTCCTCTGCATTATTTCCAAGTCGATCAAAGGTCTTATGCGTATCGTAATTTTCCAAGTAGACAGCCAACTGAACTTGTGAAGAATCTTTTACCGCACTCGCACCGTAGAGGCTCATGACATCGATAATCCCAACCCCACGAATTTCAATCAAGTGTTTCAAGATTTCAGCAGGCTCTCCCCAAAGAGTTAATTCATCCTTAGAATAAATATCTACCCGATCATCTGCTACCAAGCGATGCCCACGTTTGACAAGCTCAAGACCTGTTTCACTCTTACCGATACCACTATCTCCTTGAATCAAGACACCCATCCCATAGATATCCATCAAGACACCGTGAACACTGGTGCGTTCCGCCAAACGAGAATCCAGATAGCTAGATAATTCTCCAGACAAACGACTGGTAGCTGTACGGCTGGTTAAAATAGCAATCTTACATTCTCTAGCAGCCTTTAACATCTCCTCTGGAACCACCAAACCACGAGCAACAATGACCGCAGGTGTTTCAGGTAGAAACATTTTTTTTAAAACTTGGTAACGGTTGTGAGAAGACATCGAAACAAGATAGGACCACTCCTTCATCCCCAAGAGCTGGATCCGCTCTGGTGTGTAGTAGTCAAAATAACCTGTCATTTCAAGACCAGGTCGCGTAATATCCGCTGTATTGATTTCCTTTTCAAGTAATTCTGGTTCGCCATAGACAATGTCTAGTCTAAGCTTTTCAATCACTTCTTTTACTAAAACCGACATCATTTCCTCCTTCAAATGAGTTCTTCCCTCTATTATATCAAATTGTGGGAGGAAGTTTCAGATTTTTGCAGGCTTTGGAGTATTTATTTAAAAGAAAAAGGACTAGATTTCTCTAGCCTTTCATTTCAATTAGAATTTTTTACGTTTACGAGCTGCTTCTGATTTACGTTTACGTTTTACAGAAGGTTTTTCATAGAATTCACGTTTGCGTGTTTCTTGAAGAGTACCAGCTTTAGTAACCGCACGTTTGAAACGACGAAGTGCGTCGTCAAGAGATTCATTCTTACGTACTACTGTTTTAGACATTTTTTTCACTCCCTTCAAGTTCAAGATCTATTCTATTTTACACGTAAAAGGAATAATTGTCAAGAAAAAATGCGGTTTAATTTTGATTTTTTCTTCCATTTATGCAAGTCTTGAAAGCACTCAATAAAAGATACTGAAGGATCTCACTTTTTTATTTTTCAAGTAAGCTAAGCGCTTCAGCGTCTGCGATGATGGTCACATCTGGATGATTTTGTAGGCTACTTGCTGGTAGACTCTCAGTCACTGGGCCAGACACTGTTCCAGCAATGGCTTCTGCTTTCGATTCACCGTAAGCAAAGAGAAGAATTGACTTGGCATCCAAGATATTTTTAATCCCCATTGAAATGGCTTGGGTTGGGACGTCTTCAATCTTGTCAAAGAAGCGCGCATTGGCTTCAATAGTAGACTGGTCAAGTTCTACTAGATGCGTTTGACTGTCAAATAGAGTACCAGGTTCATTAAATCCGATGTGTCCATTGCGACCAATTCCCAAGATTTGGAGGTCAACTGGATGGTCAGCCAAAATTTGGTTGTAGCGTTCAACTTCAGCTTCAGCATCGTCCTTAACCCCACGAGGCAAGAAACTTTCTTTAAATGGTTTTTGGTTAAACAAGTTTTCTTGCATGAAGTAACGATAAGACTGTGGATTGTCCCCATCAAGTCCTACATACTCATCAAGGTTCACACTAGTTAGATTTGAAAAATCAAGGTCACTCTCAACAATTTCCTTGTAAAATTCAAGTGGGCTACTTCCTGTCGCAAGTCCTAGGGTTTGAGCTCCATTGGCCAATTTTTCCTTCAAAATCTCAAAAGCAACTTTTCCACCTTCGATTTGGTTTTCAACTTTAATAACTTTCATCTTTTCATCCTCCGTTTTAATCTATATTTATTATATGGTATAGACCAATTTTTGTCAAGTGAAAACGATTTAATTTCTAAAAAAGAGCGTCCAAACTTGAAACATGTTATAATGGATAGGATTAGAACTTAGAAAGAATGAACAGATATATGAATACAGCTGATTTTGATTTCCACTTGCCTGAGGAATTGATTGCCCAAACGCCCCTTGAAAAACGAGATGCCTCTAAACTCCTCATCGTCAACCGTAAGACAGGAGAAATGCAGGATAAACACTTCCACTCTATTATTGATATGCTGGAACCTGGTGATGCCCTTGTCATGAACGACACCCGTGTTCTCCCAGCCCGCCTCTATGGTCAAAAAGAAGAAACTGGAGGCCATGTGGAACTTCTCCTGCTCAAAAACACTGCTGGAGATGAGTGGGAAGTACTAGCAAAACCTGCCAAACGCCTCAAGGTCGGAACTCGTGTCAGCTTTGGTGATGGCCGTCTCAGCGCTGTCGTTACAGAAGAACTAACACACGGAGGCCGTATTGTCCGCTTTGAATACCAAGGAATTTTCCTAGAAGTATTGGAAAGTCTGGGTGAAATGCCACTACCACCTTATATCCATGAAAAATTGGATGACCGTGAACGCTATCAAACGGTCTACGCCAAAGAAAGCGGTTCTGCTGCTGCACCAACTGCTGGACTACACTTCACTAAAGAATTGCTGGCAGAAATCCAAGCCAAGGGTGTTCATCTGGTCTATTTGACTCTTCATGTCGGACTCGGAACCTTTAGACCTGTTTCTGTGGATAATCTGGATGAACATGAAATGCACTCAGAATTCTACCAGCTTTCTGAGGAAGCAGCTGCCACCCTTCGCTCTGTTAAGGAAAATGGTGGTCGCGTCATTGCTGTCGGAACCACTTCTATCCGCACACTGGAGACTATCGGTTCCAAGTTTGATGGGCAAATTCAGGCAGATTCTGGCTGGACCAATATCTTTATCAAACCTGGTTACGAATGGAAAGTTGTTGATGCCTTTTCAACCAACTTCCACCTGCCAAAATCAACTCTGGTCATGTTGGTTTCTGCCTTTGCCGGTCGTGAATTAGTCTTAGATGCTTATCACCATGCTATCCAAGAACACTACCGCTTCTTCAGTTTTGGCGATGCCATGTTTATCTATTAAATTTCATAATCAAAAAAACGCATATTATCAGGTATTATCCTTTGGTGCTCTAAGCTTTTCTAATGATAGACAGTCGCAAAAAAGTCTAAAAAGCTCTCAGAATCGTTGTCTCAGCACCAAAAATACGTGAAATTTGCATAATTAAAATAAATTTCAGGGGGAGTTATACAAAAAAACGACGATTTAAATCGTCGTTTTACTGATATAAATATGCAATCTTTTTTTGAAAATACGTCTATTTATTTTTTATGGTTTTTTATTGTAAAGTAGACCCAACCGAATGAACATAGGTTGTAGAAAGCAAATGAAAAAACTGCAAGGATGATAGCTCCTGTATCTAAATAACCTCTTTCAAGACCGTTTTTCAACAACAACAAGCCTGTAGTTTCGACAACGATCAAAAATAAAAATATATAAAAAATTTTCACATTAAGCATATTGTTACCGCTTTCTTTTTATTTGGTTTTATTGTATAACAAAAGTTGAAAAAAATCAAAAATACAAAGGAGTTTCCGTTATGTCTAAGATGTCTAAATGCATGTGTTTGCTAGTTATGTCTGTTTTCTGTATGTCTAGCATTTCCCCGTCGCTTGTTGTTTTTGCTGATGATAGCTTATCGGCAAACTCTAAAGTTGTATCTGGTGAGGCTCAGTTTGAGAATGGCTCATCAGTGCGGTTCGGAGATACGCAAGTAAATATTTTAAGTGATGAAATTCTTGAGGTGCTCAATCCAAATGGAAGTGTAGACACTATTGAACGAGGTGCTGATGGCGTCTATATCAATGGGTCATTTTATATGGCTTATCAAAAGAATGAACTCGATCTAAATATATCTTTTAGATCATACGATCCTAATGTTTGGAATTACGTCAACACAATACATGGGAATAAACAAGCCAACACATTCGCTCACTTCATGATTGATTCTGGAATAACCGCGATGTTTGGCTTTATAGGTTCTATATTGGGGGGCCATGGAGTGGCATAATTGGTGGAGCATATTTTGGTATACAAGCTTATCAGTCTTACTTGGATTCACAAAGCCCATATCCATACTACATAAAAAGTACTTATATCCATCTTTCTCAAAGAAAATGGAAGTTTATCACTGAATACTATAGAAACTCAGATTATACTGGGTATGTAAAAACCGAAACAAGCTACGTGAATTTCTAAAATATAAACCCTGCCTAGATATAAAGGCAGGGTTTATATTTTAGTTAATTGCTCAAGTAATTTGTAAGCATAATACTTGCGAAACTCTATTTGTTCAAGCGGTTCAAAAGCTCTTGTTTTTTATCCTCAAGCTCAGCTCTCCTTTGCTCGATTTCTTCACGTTTTTGGGCGATTTCTGCTTGCGCCTCGGGAGTTTCCAAAGTGCATTGTGACTTGTGAAATTCTACTAGCATATCAACGATTTTTGGGTCTAATTCGTTGATATAATCAGGATTTGATCATTTCGGCACGTTGTTTGCAGGTGCTTGCTTTTTGCCGCCTTTTTGGGGCGTTTTGGCTTGTTGTTCAGCTTTCTGACTATAGTTGACCTCGTGGAATTTTCATATTATGCGTTTTGTTATGGATAAAAAATGAATTAATTTATTCTAAAGCTCGGATCTTTCAAACTCTGCACACTGGCATTGATAACCGCACCGACAATCAAAATCTTAGCAATGAGAATAAACCAGAACATCATGACCACCACGACGACGGAACTGAAAAAACGCACGTCCACTAGGTGATTGACATAATTATTGATATATACTGAAAAGATATTGAGCAGTAAGACCAGAGTCAACAAGACAAAGGCACTACCTGGCAACACATAGCGAATTCGTCGAACCGTAACATTAGGCAGGAAATAATAAAGCATGACCAAGATAGCGAAAATCAAGGCATAGATCAAGGGGCCTGTTAGATCTTGCAGATAATCAAAGATAGGACTATCCGATTTCCAGTGATTCTTGATAAGGTTGAGAAGCATGCGGCCAAAGACACTCAAAAACAGAGCTAAGGCGAAGAGAATCTGCAAGCCAAAACTGACAAACAAACTCATGAGCTGACGGGAAATCATTCCACGATTTTTAGCAACTCCGTAGGCTTTATTAAAAGCTTTCTGTAGGAAATTCATGGATTTTGAAAAGGTCCATAGGGCTGACAAAACCGCAAAACTCAATAAACCCGTTGAAGGTTGGGTCAACACTTCTGTGATAATCTTTGCCACCACATCATACATAGTATCGGGCAAGAATTCATTGACAACCTTTAAAAAATTGGAAACTGGAATCTGAAAATAGGGGAGGATATTGACTACCACCAAAAGCAATGGAAAAATCGAAATCAACCAATAGTAGGCTACTGCGACACTGGTAAACTCACTATCTGATACTTGATAATAATGCAAAAATGCTTTTAATAAAGGCTTGTCTATCAGCTCTTTCCACCACTTCTTCATATCATACTCCTTTATTTACAATCTTGATTAATTTCTTCTTACCAATTCCACCATATCATAAGGCAGAGTATTGGCAGCTTCCTTCAGAGAATAGTTCTCTAAGTTATTGACATTTTGTCGTAACTTCTTAGCATACTTGGTCGTAATCAATCGTTTTTCTTCATATTCAAAAATCAACTTGCGCTCCAGATAATAGCCTCTAAGCATTTCATCGATATTGTTGGGTTTGACACGGTTGATAACCCGTTCGACAAAGGCACCACTGGTGATAATAGCTGTTTCTCGGAGACGAGAATCCTGCATGAAGCTGATCAAAGAACTCTTATAAACCCCTTTTAGGTTTTCCAAACTTTCGATAATCATTTCTGTATTTTCTAGATAGAGCTCTGCAATTTGGTCATAGTCAAGGGCTCTGAGTTTCTGTGATTCTTCATTTTTCCAACTACGG
Source organism: Streptococcus sp. k-90 (assembly GCF_013277565.1). Classification (GTDB taxonomy): domain Bacteria; phylum Bacillota; class Bacilli; order Lactobacillales; family Streptococcaceae; genus Streptococcus. Next base: position 21,408 of record NZ_VMNE01000023.1, read on the forward strand.
AAGGTCTTGCCAAAGGTAAAGACTTCGTGAAGTAGAAAACGCAAAATCCGCAAGGAAACAAGGAAATAATAGGTCAATCGTGAAGCAAACTTGCGATTGATGCTTTGTTCCATGTTTTTCAGATAACGTTGGTAGACTCGATAGGCACGCTCACTCATCTTGCCTTCTTCGTAGGCTTGTTCTAAACCATCACTTTCAATACTGAGGATGAGAAGTTTCAAGGCCTCCCAGTCTTCTTGCTCACCCTTATTTTCTTGGTTCAGGATAAGGTTCTCTATTCGTCCATGGTAATTGTCAATAGCTGCATAGAGAGGGAGTTTATTTCTAGTGTCTTCCAACTCTTTTTCCAACTCTATCGTTACTTCATTCAAAATAGCAATATGCATGAGATGGTCCTTACTTTCTTCTTGTTCATCAGAAAGATGAGGCAGGATTAAGAGACCTGTTAAAAAGCTTACCAGCGTCACACCTGCAACGAGGAAAAGTAAGAGAGGATACTCCTGCTCTAGATTACTTGGTATCAAAAGAATCGTAGCAATCGACACGGTTCCCTTAACACCTGAGAAGGTCAGGAGAAGCATATCCTTTATATACTTATTTAGCTTTTTCTTGAGTCGTCTAGTCCTATAGGCAAAATAGCCATAGATCATGACAAAACGAATGGCAAAGAGGACAAAGGTAAGGGCTAAAAGAGATACTAGTAAGAGTAGAGGATTATAGATTGGATTGATCAAGATAGGTTCTGCTATCATTTCCAACTCCATCCCTAAAATCACAAAGACAGAACCGTTGAGCATAAAGTTCACTGTATGCCAGACCGTCTCAGTCACCGTATCCACTTGGGCTTCAAGGAGAGTAATTTTCTTAAAACGGCTTGCCTTTAAAATCCCAGCAACCACCACGGCAATAATTCCTGAAACATGGACTTCTTCTGCCAGGAAGAAGGTCACCAGAGGCAAACTCAATTCTAATAAAAGTTCGCTGGCAATATCCGTTGCTCGCACACTCAGCAAGAAGGTATGGAGGAAACGGTTGGTCATAGCTGTTAAAAAGCCAACTAAAAAACCGCCTAGGATTGAAAAGATAAGCGAACTACTAGCTTGCCCAAGGGAAAAGGCTCCTGTTGTCCAAGCTGTCAAGGCTACCTGAAAGGTCACCAAACCAGAAGCATCATTCAAGAGTCCTTCACCCTTAAGGATATTGGACACGCGCTTAGGAAAGCTAAAGCGCTCCGAAAGAGAAGCAAAAGCCACCAAGTCCGTAGGCCCAAGGGCTGCCCCAACAGCCAAGCAAGCCACCAAGGGAAGGCTAAGCCAAAGAAGATGGGCCAAGCCACCCAAACTCAGAGTCGAGATAAAAATCACTGGAAATATGAGATAAACAATAATTCGCCAGTGTTTTAAAATAGCTGTAATATCCGCTTCTTCCGACTCTCGGAAAAGCAAGGGCCCGATAACCAGGGCCAAAAACAACTCCGTATTGAGGTGAAAGTCGGTATTAGGTAAAAAGAGACCAATCACAATTCCCAAAAGAATTTGCACCAAAGGGAGAGGCAAAAAGGGCAGAAGCTTATTGGTTGTACTTGAGACAATCAAGACCAGTAAAAATAGGATTAGGTAAATCAGTAATTCCACGCACTTCCTCCTTAGTCTTTTTTACAACAGAATTCAAATATCTCCTTCTGCTCTTTGATTTTTTGGTCAATCTTGGAACAATCTTTGTGCTCAATTTTTCTCTGGCACCGTTCCATTTCAAGAGCAACTAATTTTTTCTTGATTTTAAGCATTTTTTTGCTCATATGCGCTTGGTCTAGCACACCCACTGCTCGTTCGTGGTGGGTTGATTCAACAAAATTCTGGCGCATGGCATCCAGCTTTTCACGTAGGTATTGTTTATCCATGTCTATATCTTTCTAATTTTTCAATCATCACTAAAAATGGTGGGGTGTTGACTTGATTCAGGGTTCGATAAATGGTAGCTGTGTACTCTTGTTGGTTCAACTGGCTAACAAAATCCAAGACAGCATCTTTCTCGATGTCTCCTCCTTCATGACCATAGTAAATCATAATGGCAATTCGTCCACCTTTGACAAGTAAACCACACAGCTTTTCTAATGCTTCAATCGTTGTCTGAGGTCGGGTAATGACAGACTTATCAGCTGACGGCAGATAGCCCAGATTAAAAATCCCTGCCTTGGCTTCTGTCACAAACTGGTCCAGTGTCTCATGGCCCTGCAAGATTAACTGGGCATTTGTCATTCCAGCCTGGTCCAAACGCTCTTGCGTCTTTTCCAAGGCTTGCTCCTGAATATCAAAGGCATAGACTTGCTTGGCTATCTTGGCTAGAAAAAGAGTATCATGCCCATTTCCCATGGTCGCATCCACTACGGTATCGTCCTGAGTTACAACCTCAGCTAAAAAATCATGTGCCATCTCAAGTGGTCTTTTCATTATTAAACTCCTGTTTTACAGCCTTACATCCTTGAACGCTTCCACGACGTCGCATCTCCATCTCAATGCTGTTGAGAACTTCCCATTTATTGAGGCTCCACATAGGCCCAATCAGCATATCCCTAGGTGCATCTCCTGTGATTCGATGGATGACAATATGTTTGGGAATGATTTCCAATTGATCACAGATAACCTTTACATATTCGTACTGACTCATTAACTGCAAACGTCCCTCGTGGTAATCTCGTTGCATACGTGTATTAGTCATGAGATGGAGCAAGTGTAGTTTAATCCCTTGAATATCGTTGTCCATGACACAGCGGCGGACATTTTCAATCATCATCTCATGGGTTTCACCAGGAAGTCCGTTAATCAAATGAGAAACAATCTCAATTTTGGGATACTTTCTCAAACGCTTGACCGTTTCCACGTACAATTCATAAGAGTGGGCACGGTTAATCAAATCAGAAGTTGTTTCAAAAGTAGTCTGCAAGCCCAATTCAACCGTCACATGCATGCGCTCCGACAATTCAGCCAAATATTCAATGGTTTCGTCTGGTAAACAGTCAGGGCGTGTTCCGATATTAATTCCCACTACACCTGGCTCGTTGATAGCCTGCTCATAGCGTTCCCGAATCACTTCCACCTTTTCATGGGTATTGGTAAAATTTTGAAAATAAACCAGATACTTCTGCACGTCTGGCCACTTGCGATGCATAAAGTCAATTTCCTTATAAAATTGCTCACGGATAGGCGCATCCGGTGCTACGATAGCATCTCCAGAACCTGAAACCGTACAAAAAGTACAGCCTCCATGAGCCACAGTTCCATCACGATTGGGACAGTCAAATCCCGCATCAATAGGGACTTTAAAGGTCTTTTCTCCAAAAAGTTTTCGATAATAATCATTCAAGGTATTATAAGATTTCATAACCTTCATTATAACAAAAATCACCCACAATCTCAAAAGACTGACTTTCCTATAAATTCCTCTGTTTCTCGTTTCCATTAGCCATTTTTTATGATACAATATGGGTATGATTTTAATGAAATTAGCATCTATTTTATTATTGATACTGACCTTAGTCGTCTGCATTATCATAACCAAACTTTTTAGATTAAAAAAACTAGGACGAAATTTTGCGGATTTGGCTTTTCCAGTCTTGGTATTTGAGTATTACCTGATTACAGCTAAAACCTTTACCCATAATTTCCTCCCTAGACTGGGGCTAGCCCTCTCAGTCCTAGCCATTATTCTCGTCTTTTTCTTCCTTTTGAAAAAACGTAGCTTTTACTATCCTAAATTTATCAAATTCTTCTGGCGTGCAGGATTCTTAGTAATCCTTGTCATGTATATCGAGATGATTGTTGAATTGTTCTTAATGAAATAATCGAATCCCTAAACATTTTCTAGGGATTTTTGCTTTCTCTACAAAATAGGATAGACAATAACACTATACAATTTTATACAAAGAAAATCCCTTAGAAACTTATATTCCAAGGGATTTATCTTCTATCTAAGACAAGAACTTCTCTCTAATCTTTAACGATAAAGAAAGTATCAAAATTTCTAGTCTTCTTTTTTACCTTTAGTGGCTACTAAGCCTGCACTCAAACCTAGAAGAGCTAAACCTGCTGCTACTGCTGCCTGTTCTGCCTCTGTTCCAGTGTTTGGCAAGTGATTCTTTTCATCTTGCTGGGCTTCAACTGAACGTGAGCTCACTTGTTTTACATCCGTTTTCTCAGTTGATACTTGTTGTTTTGTAGTTTCTTGAGATTCTGGTTTTTGAACTTCTTGATCTTGTAGCACAGACTTACTAGCTTCTTTAGGAGCTGCTTTAAGCTGTTCTTGAGGGGCTGATTTTGTATCTTTTATAGCTGTACCAACCTCTACAATACGGTCCTGAGCTATAACTTTATCATAGCTTTCTTTCTCAGTCCGCTTGCCATTTTCTACTTCAATCAAGTGAACACGGAGACCTTGTCTTCCTTCTTGAAGGATGCGAGTTTCACCTAGATATAACTTGTCAGACTTACGCTCCTGGATCTGGAAGTCAATTGTTTCTTCCTCAACCATAAGTTCTGGTCTGTTGAAAACTAGAGCATTGGATTCGTCCTCTGGAAGAGCGGTTCCTAGTTTAGTTCCGACAACGACAATACGGTTTGTTGGAGTCTGAACTATTTCACGGAATTTTTCTTCCTTACTTCCATTAGGATTTATCGCTGTGAAGATACGTTCCTTACCAACTTTTCCTTCTTGTTCTAAACGAGTTTCACCAAGATAAAGCCTTGAATCTTTTTTCTCAATTGTCTTGTAGGCCAAGTCTTGTTCAAGAACTTCTAATTTTGGTAAATCCTCCTGTACTGCAGCAACTGTCTTCTCAGAAACTGGTTTCTCCTTAGTCAACTGGACACGGTATTCCTTGACTTGTTTTCCACTCTCTGAAACTAGGCGAACAAGTACTGGAAGGCTATCATCTCCACTATCTACAACTGTTGAAGCTACTTGATTGTTTTCTTCAACTGAGACTTTTGGACGTTGACCTTTATAGGTGATTTGATAGTTTTGACGATTTTCAATAAAATCTGGAAGTTCTTTTCCATCTACAAGAATCTTCGATTGAGTGCTTTCTTGAGGCAATTCGCTCGGTGCAAGGAAGGTCATCTCAATCATCGCAACACCGCTCTTATCTGCTTTACGCTCCATACGCCATCTCATAGCTTTGGCTTTCACCTCTTTAAATGTCACATTAATTTCATCACCCGCTTCGATATCTTTATTCGCGTGATACGGAACAGCAATCCAATTTTCTGGATTATTAAATGGATGATCTGTTTCGTAAGCTTGGTAGTTTGAATAATAAGTTGGCACTTCAAAGTCTGGACCAATATAGCGTTCCAAAACGAGTTTAGATGGTGCATCTGTACCACTATCTGCAAAGAACTGGAGTTTGGCTTGTGCAACAGTCCGTTCTACAATCTTACCCTTTTCACGGAAAATGACCCCTGTTGATACTTCTGGATTAGTGGACGGTCTTGCAGACCAGTTTGTCCAACGACGATTTTCAGAGTGATCTCTATCATTGATATAGTCTACACGGTCATGAGAACTATCATCAATATCGTTGGTTGCTGAGGCAAAGGCCTGGTTACTGTTTTCATCATAGTTAGGGTTATCTGAAAGAGCCTCACCAAGTTTGTCTGTCACTCGTACAGTGAACTCAGCAGTAAGATTGCTACCAAGGACACGACCTCGAACAATAAATTGACCTGCTTTTGTCAGATTTTCTGCTGGAACTTCTTCCCATTCAACTGTCAGGTCTTTTGTTTCGTAGCCGTCTTTACCTGTGAAGTATACCGGAACCTTAGTTGGCAATTCAATTGGTTGCCCTAGTTGCAACAAGCGAGCTTGTTTAACTGTAGCAACTGGTTTACGAGAAAGTAAGTCTTTATCCTTAGTGAAGTGCAGACGGTATTCTCCTAAGATGTCGCCATTTTCAGCTTTCGCGATGACACGAACTGGCTCACCCTCACGAACGCTTGGAACGACGGTAGCGAGACCATTGTTGCTAACACTTGCTGTGACTACGGGAACTTTTCCATCTCCAGACTCAAGGTAGTAGTCTGTCAAATCAGGGTTAAAGTTTGCTAAGTCTTTACCATCAACTTGGATTCTTGTTTGTCCTTGTTTGGCTGGCGCAACTTGTTTGGCAAAAATCTGTACTTCTGTGATAGAAGTTCCACGCTTATTGTCTGCTTTAACCATCCGAATGCGAACAGCATGGGTTTCAACTTTATCAAAGCTAAAGTGGTTCATTTCTCCAGCCTTGAGCTGAGCTGGTGCTTTTAGATTAGTCACTGGTTTCCAGTTAGCAGGATCATTAAAGACATGATTTTCACCGCTTACAAAGCTAGGATTTTTAGGAGCTGTTGGAACCGTGTTACCAACATAATACTCAATCACATAAGACTTCGGTGCGCCAACTCCATGGTCTTCGTGGAATCCGACACTTAGATTATCAACGGAACGTTTACTCAAGATACCTGAATCTCCAAACAGAACACCGACTGAAGCTTCTGGATTACTACGATTCCAGTTTGTCCAACGGTTGGCTGGTCGGTCATTAAAGGAAATCAATTTATCGTTGACATTTGAAACAGGGTCGGTTGGATTCGAGTCTGAAGCAAAGGCAAGTGGCAATTCTGAACCTGTCCATTGGTCAGAAATATTTGCTCCTTGCTCTGTTTGAGCAGACACACGAACATGGAGTTTAGTAGTTAATTGCGTACCTTCTAGGTGACCATTAACTGTAAAGACACCCTCCTTAGCGTATTGATCTGGTTGAATCACGTCCCATGTAACCTTAGCTGATGAAACGTGACCATTTGAATCATATGTACGAACGCTTTCTGGTAATTGTGGTGCTTCTGCGATTGGAGTTGTCACACTAACTTCTTCAACTGAAACGATGCCTTCTACAGAAACTTTAGCACGCGCTTCAAGGTCAATCCCTTCAACTTTACCTAACACCTCAAAGGTTTGATAGTGGTCTAGTTTTTCTTTTGGAATAGCTTGCCATGTAACTTTATGAGTTTTAGGGAAACCTTTGTCATACTCAACAGTTACTGTTGTTGGAAGAATAGGTTCTTGATGCAAGTCTGTCACTACATTTATTGGACGGATGGATTGCGCAATCTTCTTCTCAGTATTGGCTTGAATAGTGAGACTAACCTGGCCTTCAGCACCCTCATATACAGCTTTCAGAGCGACTACTCCTGATCTATGAAGTTCAAGCATTCCCTTACGGACTGCAACTTCCCCTTCACCACTTGTAGAGAAGGTCACTTTATCAGCTGGTAAAACTGCTTGTGTTCCGTCCTGATAGTGAGCAAGAACAGACAATTTCACTGTTTGATCTTCTTTAAGGCCGTCAGCTTGCTCCACTTGCAAGCTCAAATGGTCAATTTTTGGTGCTTCTTCTAGGAATTGAATCGCATAGGTTTGAAGAGGGCCACCATCTTTTGGCTGAACAAAGATGCTTGCGCGCATACCGTTTGCTGTACTGGCTTGAAGGACTGTAACATCAGCATTTTCAGCACTTGCTACGACTTCTGGCAAGGATGCACCGTAAGCAAGAGTTCGGTATTGCATTGGATTTTGGCTAGTAAGACCAGTGACAGCTTCGCCACCAACAGTAACAGTTGGGACCACAGGAGCAGCTACATCGCCATCTTCTACTACAAGGGTAGCGTGAATAGTCTCACCACCCAGTTGGCCAGTCATTGGAATACGTGATCCTGCAACTGACAGTTTAGCTTTATCTGCTTCCGCAATCTCCCAGTTATCTACTTCGTATTCTTGTAGGCTTCCATCTGTAATGGCAATAGAAACGTATTTATCAACAGCACTCAAGTCTGATCCAGTTGCAACACGTTTTACAGTAGGAAGTTCTTTTGCAATTGCTAGAATTTCGACACGGGCCTCAACTTCATGTCCGTCTGCCATACCTTTAACAGTTACAACACCTGCTTGGTTCACATCAACTGAAGACCAAGTTGCTGGACGTTTTTCACGACTGCCATCACTGTAGATAAAACCTACTGTTTTCGGCATTTTTGGAATTTGGGCAATGACTGTGCGTACCTTTGGTACTTCTGTTCCGAGAAGAGTCTTTTCTTGGTCTTCTTTTTTACCAGTAAAGACAGTTACTTGGCCAGATTTCAAGAGATCTGAATGAGCTGTTAGCGTGAATTTACCTGCTTGCTCAGTTGATTTCACAATGGCAACACCTTTACCGTTAAAGGCTCTGCGAATCCATGAACCATCTGCTTGTGCTTTATAGCGTTCACGGCTGGCTTGTTCTCCATTATCGACACCGACAAGTTGACCTTGTCCATGCAATTGGAAACGAACCAGATTATTGGCAGTTGGGACTACATTCCCTTGACTGTCAACGATTTCGTAGTAGATGTAAGTCAAGTCTTTTCCATCTGCTGCGATTGCTTGTTCTTCTTTGATGAGACGAACAGCTGCTGGTTTGCCAGCAGTTGTGATCTTGTCTCGAGCAATTTCCTTGCCAGATTCATCACGAGCTATTGCTTCCAAGGTACCTGGTTTATAAGCAACTTTCCATTCAAGATACAATTCATTAGCATTGGCACCTTCTTGGTAAGTGCGTCCATCGCTAGTTTGTTTTTTAGTAAAGGTCTTCTGTCCTAGGGATTCACCATTCAACAATAGCTCCACACTTGCAGCGTTAGAGTAGGCACGAACTGGAATTTTACCATCTGCATCAGCTACATTATCTTTTAGAGTTGGGTCTTCCCAGTTCCAGTGAGGAAGTAGGTGAACCATCGGTTTTTTCTGAGCAGATACCCATTGACTCTGGTAAAGATAGAAATCATTTTTTGGAATACCAGCAGTATCTACAATACCAAAATAAGAACTTTTGACTGGTGTATGATTTTGATTGTGCCATGGCGTAGGCTCACCAATATAGTCAGTACCAGTCCAAATAAACTGTCCAGCATAGCCAGCATTGTCACGGTCAAAAGTCCATGAAGCTGTTGCTGTTTTACCCCAACCAACACGATCATTTCCATAATCAGACTGCTCATAGTTCCTATAGTCTTGATTACTGTGTACCAATTCACGCTCTGGACGATAATAACTTCCACGAGTACGAGTAGCTGAGGAGGTCTCTGAACCATAAATCAACCACTTTGGATGCTTAGCTCGAAGGGCTTTGTAATTATCTTCAGAGTAGTTAAATCCAACCGCATCCAGTTCATCAGCAATTTTCTCATGCCCTCCGCTACCATTACCAAAACGGAATTTATCAGCCCCCATAGTCACATAACGAGTCTTATCAACATCCTTGATTACTTTAACCAAACGTTTAACAGTAGCTAGAGAATGAGGATCGCCATTAGCTTCTCCAATCTCATTTCCTATAGACCACATAAAGACAGCTGGGTTATTTTTGTCTCTTTCTACCATGGTACGTAGATCGTAATCTGACCATTTTTCCCCTTTTTTAGCTTCAGGGTGAGTTGCATCTTTTTCAAAGAAACGACCATAGTCGTATGGTTTCTTACCTCCATACCAAGTGTCAAAAGCTTCTTCCTGAACCAATAAACCAAGTTCAGCTGCAATCTGTAGTGTTTGAGGACTTGCTGGATTATGGGTTGTACGAATTGAATTCACTCCCATATCCTTCATCTGTTTCAGACGGCGATATTCAGCCTTGTAGTTCTCCTCCGCACCCAATGCTCCATGATCGTGGTGCAATGAAACTCCATGGAACTTGATGTGTTCACCGTTCAAAGAGAATCCTTTATCTGGAGTCCAGTTATAGTAACGATAACCAAATAAATCCTTCCTAGCATCTACAAGCTGTCCATCTTTGTAAACACGAGTTACCATCTCATATAAAGCAGGTTTATCAGATGACACTGTCCACAATTTAGGTTTTTCAACCTCTAATGCTGATTCCAAATGAATTGTTTCTCTAGCTTTTAGAGTTTTACTCTCAGTTCGAACAAGTTCTGTAACTGCCTGACCACCCCGTTCAAAAATTTGATACTCTGCTACGAGCTCATGATCCTTATCATCTGTATTAACGATTTTACTGCTCACATGAGTCTCAACCTTACCATTTTGTTGGTCTTCAAGTTTTGGAGTTAAGATAGTTGTACCATTTTTCTCAACATGAACCTTATCTGTCACTTGCAAGCTCACATCACGATAGATACCACTTCCTGAATACCAACGACTACTTGGCTGTTTATTTACTGCATGAACAGAAATAACATTCTCTCTTCCATCCTTATAAAGATAATTGGTAATGTCATATGAAAATTGATTGTAACCATTTGGATAGTGACCAACTAACTGACCATTAACAAATACTTGAGAATCCATGTAAACCCCATCAAAGGTCACACGGACATCTTTATTTAAATCTTTTTCGTCTAACTTAAAGGTTTTACGATACCATCCATCTCCACCATTCAGTTGGCCTCCTTCATTTTGAGATGGTGAATCATGATCAAAATCAAAATGAATACTCCAGTCATGAGGAAGATCCATTTTTTTCCATGAAGTAATATCTGCGTCTGGTTTAACAGCTTCCTTAGCATTGGCATTTAGCTTAAAGTGCCAATTTTGATTGAAAGAAATGTTTCTATCTTCAATTAACTTATCAACAACTTCATTTGCAGCAGATTTGAATTCCTTCTTATCTTTTGAAACAGAAGGATCTTGTAATTCCGCTTTATTTGTTTCTTCAGCTACCTTCGTTTCTTCTATCCTACTTTTCACTTCAGTCTTACCTTCTTCTAAAGGAAACTCTTTATTATCAGCAACTGTAACTGGGGACTGATCTGCATGAGTTTGGTCAGAGACACCTGTAGCATCTGCATTATCCTTAAGAGGCACATTATCCGTTTGTTCACTTGATTTTTCCGCAACCATCACTTTAGATGTCTGTTCACTCTCTTCTTTATTTTCAGAATCAGCATCCTTCTTACTTATTGAAATCAGTTCATTAGTATTTTCATTCGCATAAGCAGAAGAAGCTAGACTAAGGCTTGATCCTAATAACAGCACACAGCTTCCTATGAGCACTGAGCAAGCGCCGACTGAAAATTTTCGAATACTATAAACGCTCTTTTTGTTCCAATTACCTTTTTGCATGGAATCCTCCTTTTTAGTAACCGCTTTCATTTTTTCTAAAAGCAAGCTCCTTATTATAATTATCTTATAATACAATTTTATAACCAATAAAAAATTTGTCAACCTTATACAAATAAAAACAATATTTTTGATTGTTTTTTATAAAAATTAGAGAATTTCCAGAGAGAATCGGAGTTTTTATTATGATAGTTATTATATTATACTTTTTATTGGAATTTTAAAATGGAATAGCTTTTTACTATCTCAAACAAAAAAAATTTATTTTATCTTAGCCTAATTTAAAATCAAAAAAGTAAGCTAGAAATAATCTGTTACCACCAAAAATTCTTTCTTACATTTTTAGACATAGAAAAAGATCCAACAAGTATTTCAGTTAGATCCTGACTTTATTCACTCTTCCTTCTTATTTTCCTTCTTTATCCGGAAATAGATAACCAATACCTACACAAGCTAGGACGCCTGCACCAATTACTAGACCACTTGAAATTGGCAAAAGGTTCAAAATTGCATTTGCGATGATGAAGGCAATAATCAAACACATCAGACTAGCCTTGTAGTCCTTTTTCAAAAGATTCTCTAGAGTGAAAAAGAGAAACAGGCCTACCGGAATCAGGGACCATAGGTTGACATCCAAACTTGGCCAGCCAACAGAACCAAAATACACTACTGTCACTGCTGCTATTAAAAATACAATCCCCAATAATTTTTTCATTTCTTTATCTCCAATTTCTTTCTAGAAACTTGAACCATCTGATATCGACGCCTCACGTCCCTTACACCAATCATTATAGCAGAGGTCAGTTTAAAGAACAAGTTCTTTTGCCTATCTGGTCTCTAGATCGGTCTAAGTGGTTCAATAATAGCCATAAAATAAGGAAATAGGTGAAAAACTTCCTTCCAAATAAAAAGGAATTAAGCAACCAAACGCTACTTAATTCCTTGAAATTGTCTCATCACCTCTATTAGCCTTTAAATTTTGAAAGACTTTATTTGCTAATCAATATTTGTCAATACTAACCCTTTCAATCAATTCATTAGTTTTCTAAACTAAGTCCATTAATAAATCCAAAAAGAGTATCAATAGTAAAGTAAACTAAATAATTGAGTTATAAATGGCTATTTTCACAAAATTGTTTCATCACCACACTATCTCATCTCAGTACACAAATCATTTTGCTATATCTTTTCTATAGCTTTGGTCTTAATCTTGATCTTTTTTCTTCAATCCAAGAAATGCACCTACGATAAACATTATTCCAGCAATGAATGGTGTAAAACCTTCTCTAACTGTTCCGGTTTTTGGCAATCTATCAGAATTGTTAGTATCCGATTTACTATCGATATTGGTATGTTTATTAGCTATATTCTCTGGTTCATTAAGATAAATTTCTTTCTTATTTTCAAAGTTTTTATCATTTTTATCAGGAACTGTAGCTGTAACATCCTTAGTTGAATCAGATCTTTGACTTTCATCTAATTGACTATAATTTACTTGTACAGGAACTGTAGTTTTGACATCTTTAGTTGAATCAGATCTTTGACTTTCATCTAATTGACTATAATTTACTTGTACAGGAACTGTAGTTTTGACATCTTTAGTTGAATCAGATTTGTGTGAATGATTTTCTCTTTGTAAATCCTCTTTTCTGTGACTTTCATCTAATTGATTATGATTTGCTTGCACCTTATCTTTCTTTTTGGATACATCAAAAGTAGGTTTATTTTCCTCTTCCTTTTTCTCCTCTATTTTCTTGAATACAGGTTTTATAAGGGTATCTTTTGATAGATTAATAACATAACCAGCATCTTTTTTCCCTTCGACACCAGAAATTTCCCAGCCATCAAATTGATAGCCTTTTTCTAATTCCCCCTTATAGACAGGTAAAATGAAATCTTCTTCCGACACTATCTTAGAACTCATTTCTTTTCCATTTTGAATGGTCACAGTCACCGTATGAGGTTTTAATTCGCTTACCTCTCCCGTATCTTTGTTTAAAATGAATTCTTTTACGGTTGTATTTCTTGCAAAATCTTTTACAACAATCTTAATGTTTAGTGTCTTATCTGTTAGTTGTTTAATATCATCAAATGATTTGTATTCTTTTCCATTTACATAAATATGTTTGTCTTGAATCTCACCATCGAATCCATTATTTCTTTTATCATTGATATTAAAGACTACAGATTTTCCCTTAGCATATTCAATACTAGTATTTCCCTTAGGATCAATGTTTACTTCTGGTTTAACATTATCATATAAAAATTGATAGTGTACTCCAACCGCTTTCGCATTCAAATCGCTATAGCCAGTTTGAAGATAAACATTTCCATCCATATCTGTTACCTTATCTGGGAATCCGTTTGCTTTATAGTCTTTCATTCCCCAGTCCATGATATCACCGTCTTTAACATTAAGCTTAATGTTAAAATCTCTAGTGTTATCAATGTGTAAATCTCCGTAGATTAAATAATTATCTACAACCGATTCATTAACTCGCAACTCCCAGTTAAAACCACCCTTATCAGAAATCTTACCTCTTAAATAAAATTCTGGATTTCGTACATAAATTTTATTAGATTTAGATGGATTAAAGTAGTTCTTGTCCATTGAAAGGTTTACTGGTTTTGCATCAATAAATAACGTAGAGCCATCTTCTTTTATAGCTTCTACATTGGACTTATCCTCTCCAGTGTACTCTTTACCATCCTTACCAAATAATACCAGTTTAGAAGGATCTGTTACAAGATTTCCATCTTTATCGATTGCCTCCCCTTTATCGTTCATTTTAAAGGTAAACACTTGATATTTTACAATGTTAAAGCCGTCTAAAGCCGACATTAATACGGATTGAGTACTTCTTCCATCTTCAACATTTCTACTATCAGCATAAATTATTTTTTCTGAAAGGACTCTTAGATTAGGATTGGTCTTTTGGATTTTTGCTATATCTTCCTTGTTATAGACTCCATTTCCTTCTAACATATCCGTTTTTCCAGGATTATAGGTAGTCACTTTTAGTGCATAGCCTTTTCTTAGAATAATGTTATCTTTTAACAGATATTGTTGTTTTTCTGAATCAGCATAGATTTTACCAGATTCCATGTCCGTTAAATTGTTTGGTTTGTTTTTTGAAAGATCTCCTTCTCCTAATTCTATTACATTCCCATAACTTGATGCATAGGGATATTCTGTCTTAGTTTCCTTATTTTTTTCAGGCATTCTAATTTTAGTTTCAGCTTTTATCTGATCATCATCTTTCACAAAGAATCTCATATCTCCTGAAAAAGCTAATCCATCCACAATATCATTAATATTAGCGTATAAATCAAATGTCATCGTTTTTGAGTGGGAATCATACTTGGTCGTTTTGATTTCTATCGATTTATATTTATTACCATAATATACCTTGGCATTTTTAGAAACATTACTTATCTTTCCAAGAATTTCAAAGTGTCCATCTTTAGACGGGCTTAGAACACCATAAATTTTTGATTTGATTTCGTCAAGTTTTTCAGTTTCATATTCTAAGGCACTACCATCGTCATAAGCAATGATATTTCCCTTATCATCGTATTTATAATCGTATTCTTCTGTCCTCTTACCAGTTTCACTTGTAAAGTCATCAACTTCTCTAAATTTCTTTTTAATGAGTTTCTTCAAGTCTTTACTTTCAAACTCTCTAATTGTTGAAATCGTTTTATGAATAGTCAAGCTAGATTTTTCTTCGATAGATTCTTCATTTTCTTGATGATGTTCTACTTCAGTTGTATCTTTTTTAAGACTATCCTCTTTTCTATTTTCTAAATTTTTAAATTTAGATTCGGCAATCTCGCCAAGTTTTTGGTATTTAGATGAATCTTGATCAGGATCTACTAGATAATAGGAAATCATCCCCTTTTCATCAGCATGATCAGCAAATTTAATTCTATGAATCTTTGTGAAATTGCTAGAGCCATCTAGTGCAATGACTTCAATGATTTTTCCTCTTAAATCTCCTGCACCATTAATTTCATAAATGGTATTTCCGTCTTTGTCAAGTTTCCTATTTCTTCCTTGACCCTCACCTGCATAAGTTACTTCAAGATTTTTCTCAACTTCTCCATCTTCATTAACCAGAGCGGCGCCGGCATACCAAACTTCGTTTGCAATCTCGTCAAATTTTTCAGGATGTTCTTTCTGATCTCTCGCAAATAGGGTTTCATTCTTGTATTGATCTTTTACCTTGTGATAAGTATCCTTTGTAATCAACTTAATTTTTTCAGGGTTTGAAAAATCAATTGAAACAATCTTAGGAGCTGTGTTATCAATTTTTACAGGAATATAGGAAACCTGCCATGGGTAATCTTTAGTTAATCTATATTTAAATTTATAGAAATATTGACCTTCCGCAATCGGTTCAAATTGACCTCTTATCCTAGTAGCTGGATCTTTGGTATCCTTGCTTTCTGGTGCATTTTCTTCTTTCCCTCTAGGATTATAGATGAGTCCATCCCATTTCAAGTCGCCCCAAACTTTTAGCTTAGAAGATTTGATTCCCTTTGCATCATTTCTTTTAGAGTTTAAAATTCCTTTAACAAAGTGTTCTCTCGAAATGACTTTTAAGTCTCTTTGATTTTCTCCCTCTTTATTTGTATTTACTATTGAAATCATTCCTTCTTCTGCACTTCTTAATACAAGTGGAGAAGGTGTTAATCCTCTCTCAAGTTGAGCATCTTGAGGATTTCCATTTGAATCTAAAGGATAAATTTTAGCAATATTAGAACCACTTGATGATGGTGCGTTGATCCCTTCGTTATTGAAAGCAAATAATTCTGGATTTTGATCTAGTGATGTTGTATTTTTATCTTTTCTATTTTGTATAACTCCTGCTGGATTAAATTTATCTATACCATGTTCTCCACCAATTCCCTTATTTAAGGTTCCTGGAATTTTTGGTTTACCATCATCATCATAACCTTCCATTGTTTTTGATTTTGAACCTTCTTCCCAGGCCCATTTATCAAGGATTGGTTCTTTGTTCCAATCCCCAGCAAATCCCATTAGAGGCATTGATAAAGAAGGTTGGAAATTTGTTTTCTTCCCATTGGAGTTTAGAGCTTCCATTTCTTCCACTGACTCAAAATGAATAAATGATTCTACGAATTTATTTTTGTTTTTTGCTTCCCCAACGTTTATAACCGCATTTAAATCAAAGCTAGAATTTGCTCCTATGGTAAAAGTATCATGCTCAAATGTGATATTTGCTCCTTTGACTTTTTCTGGGTGGATTTCTGGAACAATTTGCTTCCCATCTGGAGATTTTTCGTCTTTATATGTTTCATCCAGTTTTAGTCTATCAGTTAGAGCATCTGTAGTTATCGCTGATGCTGAAACTTTAAAGGTTAAAGGTCTGTTTGATGTATTGTGAAGCTTAATTGTAAAGTATTTTTTATCTCCTTTTATTTCTTTAAGAGAAATAGAACCATAAGAGTTTACCAAACCTTTAGAATCCGTGTTTTTAAAAGTAGCTACAACTTCATTTCTCAAAGCATTGGCCACATTAATTAGCCCTGCTCCCTGTTGTCTAGGTGATGCAAAGTATTGGCTTTTTTCTTTCCAAGAAGTCGCATCCATCATAGGCCGTGCAGTATTTTGTAGGGCTATTTTTGTAAGACTTGTAAGGTCTATTTTGTCATCTCCCTTAAGATTTTTCAAGGCAGGTCTTTCAAGCATTTCCTTTAACTTTGGTCTAATCAAAACAGTAGAAGCTGCCACGATTGGAGTTGCCATACTAGTCCCTGACATATAACCATAAGTTGATTTCCCATTAATGACATTGAGAGTGGATTTAATGTTTTTACCTGGTGCTGAGACATCAGGTTTTAAAAGTAAATCTGTTCTCGGTCCCCAAGATGTGGATCCTGCTGGAACTATGACATCTTCTTTATACAATTCTTTGTCTGTGTCAGGTGCAAACTTAAAGTCAATCTCTTTTTCGTCACCTACATTCGGTTTATTAGAATTATAGCTGGCCATATCAATTGGATAGTATTGCTCCAATTTATCTTTGAAATCTTCCTTACTATTTCTTTTAACCTCAGTTTTTTTATCAGGATTAATCATGTTCCATAGCTTTACACCATCATCTCCTGAAATTGAAAATACTTGACTTTTAGTCCCTTCATCCGCTTCATATCCCATGGCTGGAAGCTCTGTCCAATTATCTCTGTTATAGTAATTGACAGTATTTACAACCATAATGGCGCGTGCGCCCTTATCCGTTGCTCTTTTAAAAGCATCTTTTAAATCCTTGGTATAAATTCGATCCATTACTGCAATTTTGCCCTTAAGATCCAATCCTATCAAATCTTTGTCTTGACCTTTGCCTATATATATAAAGTTTAATTTACTAGGAGCTTTTGAACCGTCTTCATTTGTTGTGATTTTATTCTTATCGAAAAAGGCCCCTATATTTCTGTATTTAAAATTTTCTCCACCTATGTTGACTTTATCAAACTCAACTGTCTGATTTTTAGCAGAAGCGACCGCTATCGCATCTTCATGTGCTGCAGTTCGCGTTACATTTCCAGTGTCGGTCATTTTCAGATTATTATTTGCCACTAAATCCCATGAAGAACTTGAAGCAGAAGTCGCATAGTTACCCGTAGCTACAACCATTGGAATGCCTGCTTTTCTTAACGCTCTAATAGCTTCCCAATATTTCTCACCTACAAGACCTGTTCCTGTAAAGCCAGATGATACCGAAACAACATCGACATTGTGTTTGATCGAATCTTCAATAGCATGAAACATTGTTTCATCTCCTGCGAAGCCAGATCCTGCGTCAGAGTACATTTTATAAGAGAAGATCTGTGCATTAGGAGCAATTCCATCTATTCCGTTAAAGTTTTTAATATCTTTTTCAGTATCATTTCCCGCAAGAATCCCTGCAATATGCATCCCATGTGGATCAAAATAATCGCTTCCATCATCAGCTTTTTCTACAGTAATTTTGCCACCATTATAATAATTGAAAGCATGAGGAATTTTATCACTCAACCAATAATTTTTATCAGTACCTTTTAAGTCTTCTTTTTTAAATCTCATTGAGTCTTTGGCATCATCATCGATTCTCATAGCCTTATGCCTATAATCTGTCCCAGTATCGATGTTTGAAATGACCATACCCCGACCATCAAAGTTTTTCCCAAATGGAGCATTGATAGATTTTAGGTAATCTATAGCCTCTTCAACTCCAATTTCCTTTCTGGCATGATTCATCATTGGTTGGACTTTTTGTGATCGTTCAACCGATGAAATACCTTCTATTAGTTTAATTTTGTCCAGATTATCTGGAGTTGTTTCTATTGCAACACCATTAAAAATTCTATCATAAGTATATAAAACTTTTGTATCCTTAAGATTGGATAATTCCTTGATTGCTTTTTCTCCAGATTCTTTATCTTTAAATTCAGCAATATAGACAAGTTTATCCTCTTTTTTGGGACTTTTTGGGTCTTTACTTGCAGACGAGTCCACTTTATCTTCTTTGGATTGATTGGAATCTTCTTTTTTGCTTGTTGCTTTTTCGTTGTTAGCTTTATTATCTATCACAGATTCTTTACTAACAACTTCTTTTTCCTCAATAACTGTTGTTTTCTTCTCTTCAGTATCCTTTGAAGTTTCTATAGCATTATGAATATCTTCAAGTTTTTCTTTGTTTTCTTTTTGTTTATCTACTACTTTTTCTTTATCAGAGATATTTAAAGCATCTTCAGAGCTAGATGTGTCTGCTAAAACTACCTCATTAGGGACATATGCTGCTAAAATAACTGCAGCTGTGGTTAATGACAATACTGTACTTTTTTTCATTTTAATTCCTTACATATTTATTTAACTTCCAATAGATAGAAAACTTTAACTTTGCTAGCCTTTGTTATAAAAAGTTTTACTAAGTATTATCTAGGAAATAGAGTAGTACATTTATATATAATTGTTAGCTCTCTGAAAAATAGTATATCAATTAAAAAAATTTAAGTCAAGAAAAATTAACATGCGTTAATTTATTTTTTAATACGCATTAAAAATATAGAGTCCAAAACTTTCGTAGTTAGCTGGGGTACATTATCAGAACATTCACACCATCAAAAATAGTAGCAATCAACTTAAAGCACTAGCAGAATCACAAAGTCAAGCATCATTGATGAAATATCAGCGCTATTAAACAATATAAATAACCGCTAAGAATAAGGCTTAACGGTTATTTTCTACATATCTAACTTTTCAAATCCTCAGTCATATGTTCACCTATGACCTAAGCTTTACGAGTGGCTTCTCTAGCAACTAATACTCAATGAAAATCAAAGAACAAACTAGGAAACTAGCCGCATGTTGCTAAAAGCACTGCTTTTAGGTTGTTGATAGAACTGACGAAGTCAGCTCAAAACACTGTTTTGAGGTTGCAGATGGAAGCTGACGTGGTTTGAAGAAATTTTCGAAGAGTATAAGCTAAATCGGCGATTACACTTACAGTATAGCACTCTGAGAATAGATGGCAAGGAATTTTCATTTCTATTAAAAAAAGCCTGTCCTGAGACAAGGCTTTGATATTCTATTATTTACGAACCTGCACTTTCGTAGGCATCTAACCCTCTATCCCAAAGTTTAAGGGAAATGACAAAGAAAATAAGGGAAATCAACATCAAACCTCCGATGTTAAAGAGAACATCCTTGTCCTGCAAGAAATAGCTGGCAGGATAGTAGGCCGTAAAAGCAAAGGGCACGATAAAGCTAATTAACCAACGAAGTAGTGAATTATAAATGGAAATCGGATACTTGGCAAAGTCATTGAACATATAGAAAATGTAAATCATGGCGCCTGACTGCTTTGTCCAAAAAGCGATACTGGCTGTCGCGATTTTCAAAGAAGTATAAATCAAGGTCGCAAATGGTATGCAGACTAGAAAAAGCAGGAATTTAGGAAGAGTCCAAGCAATGCTGGTCACTGTTGTTCCCAGTAGAATGCCACCGACCAAGAGTTCTCCCAAAGCATCAATCTGAAAGGTTTCAACTAGGATGTGAAAGAGAGGATTGATAGGACGAGTCAGATACTTATCAAATTCCCCTTTTCGCACCAAACGCTGTCCCAATGCCCAGAGATTATCAAAAAAGAGATGGTCCAGTCCCTTGGGAATCAAGGAAAATCCATAGATAAAAGCAATTTCTTGAAAAGTCCAATCTTCTAGGGATGGGATGTGTTGAAAGATGACATTGAGAAACAAGAGATTCAAGCCTTGAGTCAAAAAAACTCCCAGCACACCAACCACAAAATCCACCTTGTATTCCATAATTTGTTTGATGTACTGTCTGATAAAAATCAGATGCATACGCTGATATTTTTTCATACTAACCTCCCTGAATGGTAATGAATGACTGGACTCGTTTCCAAATTAACTGAGACAAGCCCACCATCACTAAGAGCCAGAAAAACTGGAGCAAAAGCGCCTGAACAATCTGACTGGCATCGTATTTCCCAACAATGATCATGACCGGAGTATAAATCAAGGATGAAAAAGGCAGGAAGGAGAGAATATCTGAAACAACCTTTGGAAAGAAAGCCAAGGGAATCAAACTTCCTGACATAAAGGCCACTATGGAAGTCTTGAGTAGATTGGAACCCCAAAGATTTTTAAAGACAAAGGCTGAAAAACCAAAGCAGATATTAAAGAAAAAATTAATCAGATAGGCCAGCGTTAAGCTAAAAAGATAGAGGACTGTTAAGCTCAGTGCTTCTACAATACCTTGTCCAGATAAGATTTTCATCAAAACAATGACACTTAAAAATGGCAGGCCAACGCTGATAAAAATCAACCACTTGGAACCTAGCTCGGTAAAGAGATAAGAAGCCGCAAAATGCACTGGTCTCAACAAACGCATGATAATGGAACCATCCTTGACCTCCTCCCCAATCATAAAGGAAGAATCTGACCTAGTCAGAAGATTGGTCACAAAACTCATGATAATGTAAAGGGTGATATCCGCCATACTGAAACCCTGAATCAAGGACTCCTGTGAGGAATCAAAGACAGCCTTCCAGAGATAAAAAGCCACAAAAGCCCCCATAACATCCCCAATCCGATAGAGAATAAAGTTGACTCGATAGGTAATCAATTCCTGAACACCTGCATTGATAAAAGGTTTATAACGTCTCCACAATTTGACCATCTTAGAGCTCCTTTCGATAGAAGCGACGGATAATATCCTCGATATCCGTATCCACCATCTTCAAATCGCGGATTTCAAAATCAGACAGGGTTTGCTTGATAATATCAGCTGACTGGTAGCGGGAACTATCGAATTCAATGTTGAGACTATTTCCTTGTCTATCAATAATCATATCAGGCAGGCCTTCATAGTGAGAAGCGAGATGACTTTGACCTGGTAGCAGTTCAAAGGAGAGAGTTTTCATCTTGCCAAAGGTATCCTTGAGCTGGCTAACCGTCCCATCAAAAATCTCCTGCCCCTTATCAATCATAAAAATTCGATCACAGAGTTGCTCAATATCGCTCAGGTCGTGAGTGGTCAAGAGAATGGTTGTTTCTTCCTCCTGATTGATCTGAGTAATTGCCCGACGAATGTTATCCTTGACCGAAACGTCCAAACCAATGGTCGGCTCATCTAAAAAGAGAACCTTGGGATTGTGAAGCAAAGAAGCTGCAATGTCCGCCCGCATGCGCTGCCCTAGTGAAAGAGTCCGCACGGGATCCTTGATAAAGTCCTTCAAATCCAAGACTTCATTCAAAAAGTCCATACGCTTATGAAAGAGCGAGTCTGGCACATCATAAATCTCTTTTAAGACCGTGTAGGTCTCTTGTAAAGCCAAATCCCACCATAGCTGGGTGCGTTGTCCGAAAACGACTCCAATATCCTTGACATAATCTTGGCGATTGTCCTGGGGAATCTTGCCGTTAATCCGACAAAAACCAGATGTTGGTTTCAAAATCCCTGTCAGCATTTTGATGGTTGTCGACTTTCCAGCACCATTTGCCCCGATAAATCCTAAAATCTGCCCTTTTGGAACTTCAAAAGTCAAATCCTTGACCGCTTCAAAGATCTGCTTTTCAGGATGAATAAAGGAACGCAAAGCCCCCTTCAATCCCGGTTCCTTAACTGTCTTCACAAAATTTTTCTGAAGATGTTCCACTTCTATCATTGCCATATCTATCTCCCTATCGCAAGGAATAGCAACATTGTGTTTTTGACTACAAACATTCTAAATCCTTACTTTCTAAACCTGCTACATTTTATTATTACAGAAGGCTTTATACCAACCTATTATAGTCCAATAAAAACTAAAATGCAAGCGTTTGCCTAAAGTTTATGAAATGAGAGATTTCTCTCTTAAAATACTATTTTTAATTCAAAATCATCTTTTCATCCAATTTTCTCCTAAGCTCCTTCAGTATTATTTTTGTCAGTCTATCTTGGATTGTTTCAGTTGCATTTTCATTGAAATATACAATAAACTCATCGGTTGTCTTTCCAATCTTTCTCTTTGTGCCAATGTTTTTTAGTTCTTCCAAAAATTCTACTTTCCGTTTTTCAATTTCTGACAACAAAAAAGGAAGTATCTGCAATTTACCGCTTTTACTTCCTCTCTCTAATTTTCTTTGATTATCTTACTTCGACAAACTGAGATTTAGATTGTAACCCTTACGGAACATAAAACGGGCCATGCTCTTGAAGTATGTTTCATAAGATCATAGTTTAATGCTAAGTGTAGCTACATAGTCATTCCCATAACGTGATAATCGATGTCTTTTGTCACATGATTCATAAAAATCAATCATAGCAAAACCATTTTTAAGTTGTCCTCTAATCTGAGTTTCTAAAGTATGGCTAAATTCATATCCATATTCTGGATTTATGGTTATCTTTCCTTCCTCTTCAAGCTCTTTTGAATTAAAAGGTAATAAAAACTTCAAAAGCAGTTCCTCATCAGGTTTGTCCCATACAATATCAGCATCATACATGTATATCCAAGGATTCATAAATCCGACCATCAACAATCCACCCTTTTTCAATACTCGAGAGGCTTCTTTATACATATTTTCCAAATCCTCTATATATACATTTGAAACTGGATTAAAAATAATATCAAAAGTTTCATTTTCAAATGGAAATGGTTCTGTCATATCACCTTGAACTGTATTAATTTTTAAGCCTTCTCTTTTAGCAACCATCTCATCTCTTTGTAATTGTGATTTAGAAAAATCCATTATGGTTACATCATAACCTTTTACAGCAAAAACTGGTCCCTGTTGTCCTCCACCACAAGCTAAACCTAATATCTTTTTTCCGTTTGCTTTTTCAAACCATTCTTTTGGAACTTTTTTCCCAACAGTTAAGGCAACAGAAATTGGATGTTTCCTAGCTTCTTCTAATTCTTCATGTGTCAATGGCTCAGTATAGTCATTTTTTACATTATTCCATCTATCTTTATTTAATTTTATATAATTGTTCATCTTATAATCTCCTCGTATCTTTATATTATTTCGATTTAAGGTGAATAGGTTGCCATTCCTTGATTTCATTCTATTATACCATATGTTGAATTACTATTATTTCATTATTTTTTTAATTAGTATTTTTAAAATTTATTTAAACTAAAAAAAAAACAAAAAAGCTTCTCTAAAACCAAGATTACATTTTAGTTTTTTCATAGCATTATTGTACAAAAAATAGAACCTTTTAGCAACTTAAGATTGGTTCTTCTATAGTATATTCGCTATATATTCAGACACAAAAAACCCACCCAATGGGCAGGTTTCATCTGTATTATTCAGCTAGATTAAGCTTTACCTTCTGAACCGAATACGTCGATACGTTCTTCAACTGATGCTTGGATAGCTTTTACACCGTCAGCCAAGAATTTACGTGGGTCGAAGAGTTTTTTCTTGTCGTATTCTGCTTCGTTTGCTTCGTAGTCACGAGCAAATTTACGAGTTGCGTTAGCGAATGCGATTTGGCATTCAGTGTTAACGTTAACTTTCGCAACACCAAGTTTGATAGCTGCTTGGATTTGCTCATCAGGAATACCTGATCCACCGTGCAATACGATTGGGAATCCTGGAAGAGCTTCTGTCAATTTTTGCAAGTGATCAAGATCAAGACCTTCCCAGTTTGCTGGGTAAGGACCGTGGATGTTACCGATACCAGCTGCCAAGAAGTCGATACCAGTTTCAACCATTGCTTTAGCGTCTTCGATTGGAGCCAATTCACCTTTACCGATGATTCCGTCTTCTTCACCACCGATAGTACCAACTTCAGCTTCTACTGAGATACCTTTAGCGTGTGCTTTTTCAACAACTTCTTTAGCCAATTTAAGGTTTTCTTCAACTGGAAGGTGTGAACCGTCAAACATGATTGAAGTGTAACCAACTTCGATACACTCAAGTGCATCTTCGTAGTGACCGTGGTCAAGGTGGATAGCTACTGGTACAGTGATACCCATTGATTCAACAAGGTTAGCGATCAAGTTGCGAGCAACTTTGTAACCACCCATGTATTTAGCAGCACCCATTGAAGTTTGGATCAAAACTGGAGCTTTTTTAGCTTCTGCTGCGCGCAAGATAGCTTGAGTCCACTCAAGGTTGTTTGTGTTAAATCCACCAACTGCATAACCGTTGTCACGAGCTGCTTGGACAAATTTTTCTGCTGAAACGATTGCCATTTTATCAGGCCTCCTGTATATTTTTATGGGACATCCCATTTACATTGTTCATTTTATCACTTTTTGACAAAAAAATCTAGTTTTTCCCGTAGTTTCGATTGAATTTCTTCTAGCTTCATCTATGTAAACCCTTTCTCTCCCTAGTCTTGGGCGACTTTTGGAAAAGCTATGAAGAAGGTCAAACAATTCTCCTGCATCTCAAAACGATAAGGTAATTTTTCATGTTCCAATAGACTCTTGACCACAAAGAGCCCCATCCCAGACCCTTTGGCCTTGCGACTAGCATTGTCAGAAAAAGACTGGGCTAGTTTTTCTTGTTCTTCTGGGCTACAGCTATTCTCGATAAAAAGCTCCCCTTCTCTTTCTCCAATTCGAACTAAGCCACCTGGAACAGAGTGCTTAATGGCATTGCTGATGAGATTAGATAGGATCAACTTCATAACTGATGGGTTTAGATAAGCCTGCTGATGGGTCAAACTATTGTCTATCTGGAGTTCCCTTTCCTTAGCTAGCAAGACATAATCCTTAACCAGACTTTGCGTCATCTGGTGTAAGTCAATTTGTTCCCTATCATCTCGTAATTCCTGTACAGACGAGAGAGAAAGTATCTGGAGAACATGGTGATTAAGCTCATCCACAATTCCTAAGGCAACTCCCAGATAGTGGTCTCTATCCTTATAACGCCCGACATTTTCTTTCATGTTTTCAATCAGGATTTTCAAACTAGCCAGAGGTGTTTTCAATTCATGAGAAGCACCTCGTAAAAATTCGACCTTCATCTTCTCCAGCTGGAGAATAGCTTCATTCTTATCATGCAAGTCCGCAATAACAGTCAAAAGATGCTGGTAAAGGCTATTAATTTGTTCCTTGAGATCACCAATCTCATCCTTAGAATCCACACGTAATCGCACTTGGACATCCAAATCCATCATCCGACGGGTCACTCGCTTGATTTCCAATATCGGAGCAACAATGGTCCGAGCATAGATATAGGCTACCAAGAGGGAAATCAGAAAGGAGGCCAGCAAAGTATAAGGGAGAAATTGTAGACTAATCTGCTCTGCTTCCTTTTGCAAATCCATGGACGCTAGAAACTGGAGAATCATGGTACCACCGTCCTGCGTTGTCACCTCCCGCTCCTCAATAAAAAGCGAGGTTGTCTGGCGGTCTGTGTCCAGAGGAAGACTTTCCTTGACCTCCAACTTGTCCTCGGTCATCTCTCCCTTGACGGCCCCCTTGATATCACTAGTCTGGGAATACAGCTCTAACACTTGCTCGATACTCTGCCTATTCTTACCTTCTAGGGACTGGGCAATGGCTGTCGCTTTCTGGCCAATGGTTTCCTGACGATGACTCAGATAAGTCGAAGGAAAGAGAAAATAAATGGCTAAATGAAGGCAAATTACCAGAACACTAAAAATCGAGAAGGTATAGATAAATATCTTTTTAAATAAACCTGTTCGTTTCATTTTCGCTCCAATTTATAACCAACATTGCGCACAGTGAGGATGCAGTCCAAGTCCAGCTTTTTCCGCAATTCCTTGATATAGACATCAATGACACGGTCAAAAGGAACCTCATCTGTCACCTTCCAGACAGCATCGATTATCTGAGAACGAGTCAAGGCCCTTCCTTCATTTTTAACCAAATAATCAAGAATTTCCAACTCTTTAGCATTGATGGCTACTTCCTCACCTGCTAGGCTGGCACTGTAGCTCTCAAAATCCACCCTGGCATCTTTATAGGAGAAGATTCGTCCTGTATCATAATAGCGTTTGAAAATCGCATCTACCCTCACTTTTAAGAGAGAAAGGGAGAATGGTTTTTCCAGATAGCCATCTGCCAGAGAGGCAAAGGCACTCATCTTGTATTCCTCATCCTGAAAGGCAGTCAGCATCAATACAGGAACCTGACTGGTTTTACGAATCTCAGCTAGGACTTCTAGGCCGTTGAGCTTGGGCATCTGGATATCCAGTAAAACCAGGGCTACCTCATAGCTAGAAAATTGCTCCAGTGCTTCCTGACCGTCCGCTGCCTCAATAGTTTCATAACCACAATCCGTCAAATAATCACTGATCCCCTCACGGATCATCTCTTCATCTTCTACAATTAAAATTTTCATAGAAAAACGTTTCACATTCCTTTAAATTTCTTGTAAAGCAACTTGCTTTCATCCTGATAAACAGAGGATTTACCAAGACAAAACAGATAAAAATGCTACCTATATTATACCCCATTTAGGGGAGAATAGGTAGCAAGTTTGTTATTCGCTATCCAGCAGAAGCTCTTTGGGTTGTTTTCTGAGGAGATTGCTTGAAGCAAGCGCCATAACGAGAACCACTAGAACCAAGGCTAGGACAAAGACGATGATAAAGTCTGATGTCTGAATAGAAATATCTAGGCTCGACAAGGTCTTGCTAAAACCATCTACTTCTGCACCACCACCAAGGTTAGAGGCTTGAGCTGCCTTGCTGGCTTGCTTGGCAACACCTGAAGTGACATTGGCAAGAACAGTATTTCCGATTGCACGCGCTGTGTAAGTAGCTAAGAAGTAAGCAGAAACAAGAGCAGGTATGGCAATCAAGATGGATTCAGTGATGAATTGACCCAAGATACTTGCCTTCTTGAGACCGATAGAGAGGAGAATACCCACTTCCTTGCGACGGGCATTGATCCAAAGGCTGAGCAAGAGGGCAAGGAGAAGAACTGAGAAGCTCAAGCTGCCCCAGAAGAGGAGGTTGGCCATCTTGTACATGCCAGTGATGGATTGCTCAAGAGCTGGGTAGTTAGATGAGCTCTTAACGAGTGTATAGCTCTTCCAGTTGATACCACTGATGCCATTCAACTCTTTCATAACATCATCCAAGTTCTTGTCCGCTGTTACAAAGAAGGTTGCGTCCCCATAAATAGCTGTGTCTTCTGTGTAACCATATAGTTTAGCAGCCGTATGGATGTCTGTGATAGCTGTGTTCTCGTATAGTTCTTGTGAGTAGGTTACTGCCGACTTATTGTGACCATCAAAGAGTCCCTTGATTGTCACTTCGACTGTTTCCTTGGCACCTTTTTCATTGTCTGCATCGTAGATATTAGAGTCTAGTTTGACCTTGTCCCCTACTTTCCAGCCGTGTTTGGCTGCCAAGTCCTTGTGCATGAGAATCTTGTTTTTGTCATCGTTAGTTAGGTGCTCACCTTCGACCAACTTATAAGAACCAGAGACAAACTTGTCTTCTTTAGAAGAGTCATTGACACCTGTAATCATCAAGCTACTTCCAAAATGTTTAGCACGGTCAGGTGTCAGATTTTTCTTGGTTTCTGGAGTTTCGATAAGTTCATATCCACTCAAATCTCCAATGGCATTAATGCGTTTAACATAAGACTCGATGGCCTTATTTTCGGTGATTTTTTTGATATCTTCACCCTTGATATTACCAGCACCACGTGGCGTTCCTTGATTAACGCGACGATTGATTTGCATGGAGAAGCTGTTGGTGATATTTTTAAAGGTCTCCTGAGAAGCCTTGGCAGTAGCTCCCTTGATCGACAAGCCGACCAAACTCAAGCTCGCCATAAGGAGAATAATCAGGAAGATGACAATCGATTTGAAAAACTTCCTTGTAACATAGGCAAATGCGTTGTGTAACATAGGTTCCCTTTCTAGATTTTGTTTTACTTTATAGTTCTAACAGAAAAAGCTCATATTATTTCGTCGTATTGCGAGTTTCAGTCAGTTTCTTGTCCTTCAATTCAAGTGTAATATCTGACGCTTGTGCCACTTCTTTGCTGTGAGTTACGACGATGACACATTTACCTGTTTTTTGGGCAAGTGATTTGAGCAGTTCGACAATATCTCCAGCAGTTTTAGGGTCCAGATTTCCTGTTGGCTCATCAGCTAGAATAACTGGAGCTTCCGATACCAAACTACGAGCAATTGCAACACGTTGCTGTTGCCCCCCTGATAACTGGAGAACATTCCGCTTGATCTGACTTTCATCCAAACCAAGCTCAAGCAGTGTATCCTTGCTTGCCTTTTTGTTGACCAAGCGGATATTTTCCAGTGGAGAAAGATAATCTATCAAGTTATAATTTTGAAAGACCAGGGAAATATGGTGCATGCGATGGTAAGAATAGCCCTTCTTACGAATATCCTCTCCTTGAAAAAGGATAGAACCTTCAACAGGACTATCTAGACCAGCAAGTAGGGACAAGAGTGTGGATTTTCCTGCTCCTGACTCCCCAATAATACTGTAAAATTTCCCGGGTTCAAAATTATAATTGATCTGATATAGGACTGCTTCAGCAGTGTTCTTATAACGGTAGGTAACATCTTGTAATTGTAATAAAGTCATGATTTCTCCTTCTTAACTAATAGATGATAAAATTTCTTTAGGTGATTTTCTAAATAAGAATAGGAAACAAAGGGCTACAGATAAGCAACTAAGCAGAACTAGAAAAACATAGGATTCTGCAAATGATAGGATATTAGTTGATAGACTGCTTGCTTTAGCTAGTGTATCTTGTAAGCTTGCCTGATCTCCACTTGCTAGGACAGATTGGAGCAGATAGGATGTAATGGCGTTTCCTGCAACAAATGCCGGAAGCAAAGCACCGATAGATACCAAAACCACCTCTAAACAGAATTGTAGGAAGATCGAGCTCTTGCCTTTTCCAAGTGCCAGAAGGATTCCCACTTCGTAAACCCTTTCTCTCAACCAAAGAGACAAGACCAAAATTAAGGCTCCAGCTCCAGCTATCAACATCCCATAAAGGAAGATGGTCAGGAAGGTTTGGAAGGTAGCAACTGAGTCTTTGATTTGTTCAAAAGCCTTGCTTTCCTTCTCGACTTGGTAGCCTTGACTTTCCAAGACTAAGTTTTCCACCTGCTTCATAAGTCCATCCATTTCCTTAGGATTTTCTACATAGAAGCGAGCTGAACTGACTTGAGGTTCACCATTTTCCAAAAGGATTTGGCTACTTTCATAGTCTGTAAAGACTTGGTTTTCACTGAAGTCGGAAGATAAGCCTGTGAATTTCTCCTGTTTTTTACCAGAAAAGATGCCGACAATCTCAAACTCTACTGTTTGTCCTTTGCCAGATTCTGACTGTCCAGCATCCAAGCTAATCTTATCATGAAGCGTAAGACCGTTCTTCTTGGCCAACTCTTCGTGGATCAAGATTTTCTTGGAATCCCCTTTTTGAAGGTGTCGCCCTTCTTTTAGATTGAAAGCCGAGCTGGTAAAGATCACATCCTTAGATGAATCCTCAAGAGCTGTTAAACTAACCAAGTTTTTGTCTGCAGCTGATAAATCATCACGCTCCACGCTCTGCTCGCCACTCACCGCTTCCTTGTCTTTTAATTTTGCGACCGTCTCGAGTTCAGGAGAGACATTTTCCAGTCCCTTAATCTTGCTTACAGATACTAGGTCCGACAGCTTGAAAGTCTGACCATTTTCTATCTTCTTAATCGAAAAAGATGTGTTGAGTGATTTGTAAAGATTGGTTTCAACTGTTTTGTTGGACTTCATCAGAGTCAAACAGGCTGAAATTCCAGCCAATAGGACCAATAAAATTAGAAATAAAATAAAACTTCTCAGTCGTTTTCTGCTGACATAAGCCCAAGCTCTTTGGATTGGATTCATTTGTCACCTCCATATTTGTAAGACTATTATAAAATCCAAATATGAAATGTTTATGAAATGCAAAAAAAGAGCAAAAATTTTTTTGCTCTACTTGAATTAGATGAAAACAAAAGAGCTAGCCTAAGCTAACTCTTATCCTATGCGGAGAGAGGGACTTGAACCCTCACGACCTAAAGCGGTCACAGGATCCTTAGTCCTGCGCGTCTGCCAATTCCGCCATCCCCGCGTCGATTACTTTACTAGTATATCAACTTTTAGGACTCTTGTCAACACTTTTTTCAAATTTTTTTCATTTCATCAACTAAATTACTCTGAAAGTTCATTTAGCTTCTCATCTACTAACTTAGCTCCAAGTGTATTTTTGAAATGGCCTAGAGCAAATTGATGATTTTCAGGCCAGATAGAAGCAACGGCTGGTTGAACAATCTCGATGTCATATCCTAGATTATAGGCATCTATAGCTGTATGCAGAACACAGATATCCGTCAAGACACCTGTTAAGATAACTGTAGAAATTCGACGCTCTCTCAAACGAATATCTAGGTCAGTCCCTGAAAATGCTGAATAATGGCGTTTATCCATCCAAAAAACTCGACTGTCTGAACCATGCTCTTGATAAAAGGTTCCCAAATCTCCGTATAAATTCCGTCCACTCGTCCCAATCAAATTGTGAGGAGGAAATAGCTTGCTTTCTGGATGGAAACAATCGTTTTCTTCATGAGCATCAATGGTAAAGAAGATGTAATCTCCTCGTTCAAAAGCTAATCGAGTCACCTTACTAATGGCTTCCGAAATAGCTTGAGCTGGAGCACCTGCTGTCAATTTACCACTGTCGGCAACAAAATCTTCTGTATAATCAATCGAAATCAAAGCTTTAGTCATTAGTAATCTCTTTTCTTCACTTCTTCAAAAATATCTGAAATCAAGACCTTAAGGTAGGTTCCCTTCATTCCAAGTGAGCGACTTTCAATAATTCCCGCAGACTCAAGTTTACGAAGAGCATTGACAATCACAGAACGGGTAATACCGATACGGTCTGCAATCACAGACGCAGTCAACTGCCCTTCATTTCCATTTAATTCCCCTAAAATTGCTGAAACAGCACGGAGTTCGGAGTAAGACAGAGTATTAACCGCCATGGTAACAGCAGTACGGCGACGGATATTTTTCTCATCTTCTTCACGCTGGAAGTTGAGGAGTTGAATTCCAACAACGGTACTCGCAATCTCAACAAGAATCAAGTCCTCGTCTTCAAATTTTTTATCATTGCGCCAAATAATCAAAGAACCAAGGCGAATCCCTGATACATGAATCGGTGCAATGGTTGTCAAGCCATCTGGAAAATCCGAACGACTCTCTACAGGGAAAATACTCAAATCATGATCAACTGTCAGATTGGCTTCTGTATCGTAAATCATGTTCGCACCTTGAATGTAGTCATCTGGGAAAATCTTAGTTTGGAAGAATTGCTCTACACGATCTGTATTGGTTTTATAACGCATAAAATAACCAAGGAGACGTCCCTTGCTATTGACGATACAAGCGTTACAGTCAATAATATCTGCCAATTGACGGGTAATCGCATTGTAGGGAAGTTCTTCCTGCAACTGCTCCTCCGAGCGCTTCAGGATAGAAGTAATTTTTCTTGTTTTTTCTAGTAAATGTGCCATTTTTCACCTCGAATTTAATCGCTATCATTATAACATAAAAAGCTTGAATTTTCAATTATTATCTGAAAATTGCTTATTTAATTGCAATTTAGACTAGCTGAAATATTTTAGAAAATTAGGTTTTCTTGTTGACAACCTAATTTATTTTTGATATTATATTATCATAAGAAGATGGATGGATAATACCTTTCCATTTCACCTATCCTTTGCTATCACCATCTTCTTTCAACCTTGGTCTCCTTATATAAAAAAGCGATTCATTTTGAACCGCTTTTTCTTATTTGTCACCCTTGTTACGAATAACAAAGCCTGTTTGCTTTTCGCTTGAAGTATTGCGTGGTTTTTTATTGTCTTTATTACGGTAACGTCTGTCTTTATCAAAACGATCATTGCCACGACTTCCTTTTTTGAAATCATCACGACGACCATTGCCACGGCGATCACGGTCTCGACGGTCGTCCCCACGACGGCCTCCACGACCTCCCTTACCTTTACCACCGAAGCCATTACCTGATGGTTTAAACGGCAGTGGTTTTTCACGCGCAATCTCCACTTCAGGAAGACTATCTGGATCCTGAACTGTTAAGCTGAGAATATACATGGCCAATTCTTCAGGACTAAATTCTGAGGCCAATTGACGAGCATCCTTGCCAAACTTCTCAAAGTTGCTACGAATCTCCTCATTAGCAAAATCACGTTCGATTTTCTTAAGAGCTACTTGCTTTTTAGCTTGGAAGGCTTCTTCTGCACTTGCAGGTTTGAGACCTTTCATGCGTTTCTTTGTCAAGTTCTCGATGATTTGGAGGTAACCCATTTCATTAGGTGAAACGAAGGTAATAGACTGACCTGATTTACCAGCACGACCTGTACGCCCGATACGGTGAACATAACTTTCAGGATCTTGTGGAATATCGTAGTTGTAGACATGGGTCACACCTGAAATATCCAACCCACGCGCTGCAACGTCTGTCGCAACCAAAACATCAAGATTGCCATTTTTAAAGTCACGAAGGACACGAAGACGTTTGTTTTGGTCTAGGTCTCCATGAATTCCTTCTGCACGGAAGCCACGGATTTTCAGACCACGAGTCAATTCATCTACACGGCGTTTTGTACGACCAAATACGATAGCAAGTTCTGGTTGTTCCACGTCCATGAGACGGGTCATGGTATCAAATTTTTCTTGTTCTTTAACTCGGATATAGTATTGGTCAACCAATTCTGTTGTCAATTCCTTGGCAGCAATCTTCACATGCTCAGGTTCTTTCATAAACTGAACACCGATACGCTTGATGGCATCTGGCATAGTTGCTGAGAAGAGTAGGGTTTGACGGTTTTCAGGGACACGAGAAATGATCGCTTCGATATCTTCAAGGAAGCCCATGTTGAGCATTTCATCTGCTTCGTCAAGGATGAGAGTTTCAATATCTTGTAATTTCAAGGCCTTGCGTTTAATCAAGTCCAAGAGGCGACCTGGAGTTCCCACCACGATATGGGCACCAGATTTAAGAGCTTTGATTTGTTTTTCAATGCTGGAACCACCGTAAACTGAGCGAACTTTCACTCCCTTGCTACGGCCAAAGCGGAAGAGTTCTTCTTGACTTTGGACAGCAAGTTCACGTGTTGGAGCGATAACCAAAGCTTGGATGGTCGCTTCTTCTGTACGGATTTTTTCAAGGGTAGGCAAGCCAAAGGCTGCAGTTTTTCCTGTACCAGTCTGAGCTTGACCGATAACGTCCTTACCTTCAAGAGCCAAGGGAATAGTTTGTTCTTGGATCGGACTGGCTTCTACAAAACCAGCTTTTTCAATCTCTGCTAGCAAATCAGCAGACAAGTTTAATTCATTAAATTTCACGTTATTCTTCTTTCTAAAGGTGGTGCGAAGCCACCCTATAGGGCTTAGTTTATACTTTTCTTTTTATGACGGATTTTCATATACTGGATATAAAATCGTGTTGCTTCTTTTCCACAAAAGAAAAGTACTGTTTTCTTTGCAACCTATCTAGTATAACACAAGACAAGCTTAAAAGATAGCCCAATTTCTCTAGAAAATCATGTAAGCGGTTTTTGGCTTTCCTTTTTGATTGAACGACCTAGATAATAAGACAAAGCCAAGGCTATACTATATAAAATGAGAAAAACGAACAAGGTTTGTGTGTAAGAATGAGCCATTTTATAAGTCTCTGCTAATAAAATAGGTCCTGCTAAACCAGCCATTGCCCAAGCTGTTAAAATATATCCATGCAGAGCGGCCAATTCCTTGGTTCCAAAAATATCACTGAGATAAGCCGGAATCAATGAAAAACCAGCTCCATAGCAAGTCATCAAAATAGACATAGCGACTACAAATAAAACGGAATTTGTAAAGAGCCAAAGCGAGAGAGAAAAGAAAAGATTGACAAGCAGTAATATACTAAAGGTTAGAGGGCGACCGATATAGTCAGATAAACTCGCCCAGAGCAAACGACCAAACCCATTGAAAATCCCTAAAACGCCCACCATTACTGCTGCATGACTTGTAGACAAGCCAGCCATCTCCTGTGCCATTGGCGATGCCGCTGAAATTAAGCCTAAACCACAAGCTATGTTGATAAAGAAAATAATCCAAAGTATATAAAACCGATTGCTTTTCAGGGCCTGATTTGCAGCCATTCCTTGCGTCAAAGAGGTTATTTTTTCTTTCCCTGAAACAGATAAAATTGCAAGCTCTTGCTCATTTGGACGCTTAATGAATTGTGAAGCTAGGAGCATGATAATAAAGTAACTTGCACCTAAAATATAAAAAGTTTCTACAAGCCCTACCCCTGCGATGAGATGTTGCGCTATGGGACTAGTCAATAAAGAAGCAAAACCAAACCCCATAATCGCTAAACCTGTTGCGAGACCACGTTTATCAGGAAACCATTTTATAATCGTTGACACAGGGGTAATATAGCCTGCTCCCAAACCAAGCCCACCTAAAATGCCATAAGCGAGATACAACAACCACAGCTCCTGACGGTCTATTGCAAATCCTGTTAAGATATTTCCACCTGCGTATAGAAAAGCAGATAGACTCCCCATGACTCTCGGACCAAATTTTTCTACCAAACGCCCCATAAATGCAGCCGATAATCCCAAACAAAAGATTGCTAGACTAAAGGCAAAGGCAACAGAAGCCTGATCCCATCCCGTTTTTTCAATAATAGGGTTGCGATAAACACTCCAAGCATAAGTCGAACCCAGCATTAAGTGTAAAATGACCCCAGCAAAAGCAATAATATAACGATTCAATTTCATAAAACCTCCTATTTTCGAACATTTATTCTATCTTATATAAAAATAGATAGGATTTTAGTTTATCAAGCTTGTCAAAAAATTACTAGTTTTTTGTTTGGAAAGCGTTTTTAGCTTTTTCTGTCTTTTTCGTAGCAGAATTGTGCAAAAGTTTTTTTCTTGTGCTAGAATGAAAGTCGAAAAGGAGGAATTCTAAATGTTAACTTATGATTTAATCGTTATCGGATTTGGTAAAGCTGGTAAAACACTAGCTGGTAAATTGGCTTCAGCTGGCAAAAAAGTTGCCCTCGTTGAACGTAGTAAAGCTATGTATGGTGGAACTTGTATCAACATTGGTTGTATCCCAACTAAAACTTTACTAGTTGCTGCTGAGAAAGACTTGTCTTTTGAAGAAGTGATTGCTACCAAAAATACTATCACTGGTCGCCTCAATGGTAAAAACTATGCTACTGTTGCAGGTACAGGCGTGGATATCTTTGATGCGGAAGCTCACTTCCTTTCAAATAAAGTCATCGAAATCCAAGCTGGTGATGAAAAGAAAGAACTGACCGCTGAAACAATCGTCATCAACACTGGTGCTGTTTCAAACGTCTTGCCAATCCCTGGACTTGCTACAAGCAAAAACGTCTTTGACTCAACAGGTATTCAAAACTTGGACAAATTGCCTGAAAAACTTGGAATCCTTGGTGGCGGAAATATCGGTCTTGAATTTGCTGGTCTTTACAACAAACTTGGAAGCAAGGTTACAGTTCTAGATGCCTTGGATACTTTCCTACCTCGTGCAGAACCTTCCATCGCAGCTCTTGCTAAGCAATACATGGAAGAAGACGGTATTGAATTGCTTCAAAATATCCGCACTACTGAAATCAAAAACGATGGTGACCAAGTGCTCCTTGTAACTGAAAACGAAACTTACCGTTTCGACGCCCTTCTCTACTCAACTGGACGCAAACCAAATGTAGAACCACTTCAACTTGAAAATACAGATATTGAACTAACTGAACGTGGTGCTATTAAAGTAGACAAACATTGTCAAACAAACGTTCCTGGTGTCTTTGCAGTTGGAGATGTCAACGGTGGCCTTCAATTTACTTACATTTCACTTGATGACTTCCGTGTTGTTTACAGCTACCTTGCTGGAGATGGCAGCTACACACTTGAAGACCGTCTCAATGTACCAAACACTATGTTCATCACACCTGCACTTTCACAAGTCGGTTTGACTGAAAGCCAAGCTGCTGATTTGAAACTTCCATACGCAGTGAAGGAAATCCCTGTTGCAGCAATGCCTCGCGGTCACGTAAATGGAGACCTTCGCGGAGCTTTCAAAGCTGTTGTTAATACTGAAACAAAAGAAATTCTTGGAGCAAGCATCTTCTCAGAAGGTTCTCAAGAAATCATCAACATCATCACTGTTGCTATGGACAATAAGATTCCTTACACTTACTTCACAAAACAAATCTTCACTCACCCAACCTTGGCTGAGAACTTGAATGACTTGTTTGCGATTTAAGTTGAGATTTAATCGTATCGAACAGCCCTCTGAGGGCTGTTTTCATTTCTGCGAAATCTCATACTCTTCGAAAATCAAATTCAAACTACGTCAGCTTCACCTTGCCGTACTCAAGTACAGCCTGCGGCTAGCTTACTAGTTTGCTCTTTGATTTTCATTGAGTATCAAATCTGTCTTTTCCCTCTTTTATGATATAATAGAAACATGAACTTAAAAACTACTTTGGGCCTTCTTGCTGGGCGTTCTTCCCACTTTATTTTAAGCCGTCTTGGCCGTGGAAGTACGCTCCCAGGAAAACTTGCCCTTCAATTTGATAAAGATATTTTACAAAACCTAGCTAAGAACTACGAGATTGTCGTGGTCACTGGAACCAACGGAAAAACCTTGACAACTGCCCTCACTGTCGGCATTTTAAAAGAGGTTTATGGTCAAGTTCTGACCAACCCAAGCGGTGCCAACATGATTACAGGAATTGCGACAACCTTCTTAACAGCCAAATCGTCTAAAACTGGGAAAAATATTGCCGTTCTAGAAATCGATGAGGCCAGTCTATCTCGTATCTGTGACTATATCCAGCCAAGCCTTTTTGTTATCACCAATATCTTCCGTGACCAGATGGACCGCTATGGTGAGATTTACACAACTTACAAGATGATTTTGGATGCTATTCGTAAAGTGCCTACTGCCACTGTTCTCCTTAATGGAGACAGCCCACTTTTCTACAAGCCAGCTATTCCAAATCCTGTACAGTATTTTGGTTTTGACTTGGAGAAAGGTCCAGCCCAGCTGGCTCACTACAATACCGAAGGAATCCTCTGTCCTGACTGCCAAGGCATCCTCAAATATGAGCATAATACCTATGCAAACTTGGGTGCCTATATCTGTGAAGACTGCGGATGTAAACGTCCTGATTTAGACTATCGCTTGACAGACTTGGTTGAGTTAACCAACAATCGCTCTCGCTTTGTCATTGACGGACAAGAATACGGTATTCAAATCGGTGGGCTCTATAATATCTACAACGCCCTAGCTGCTGTGGCTATCGCCCGTTTCCTCGGCGCAGATTCCCAACTAATCAAGCAGGGATTTGATAAGAGCCGTGCTGTCTTTGGACGCCAAGAAACCTTCCATATCGGTGACAAGGAATGTACCCTCGTCTTGATTAAAAATCCAGTCGGTGCGACCCAAGCTATCGAAATGATTAAACTAGCTCCTTATCCATTTAGCCTATCTGTCCTCCTTAACGCTAACTATGCAGATGGAATTGATACCAGCTGGATCTGGGATGCTGATTTTGAACAAATCACTGACATGGACATCCCTGAAATCAACGCTGGCGGTGTGCGTCATTCTGAAATCGCACGTCGTCTACGAGTAACAGGCTATCCAGCTGAGAAAATCACTGAAACAAGTAGTCTGGAACAAGTTCTTAAAACCATTGAAAACCAAGATTGTAAGCATGCCTATATCCTTGCTACCTATACTGCTATGCTGGAATTCCGCGAACTGCTGGCTAGTCGTCAGATTGTTAGAAAGGAGATGAACTAATGGTTTATACTTCACTTTCCTCAAAAGCTGGCAATTACCCCTATCAGCTCAACATTGCCCACCTCTACGGAAATCTCATGAATACCTACGGGGACAATGGAAACATCCTCATGCTCAAGTATGTGGCTGAAAAACTAGGAGCCCATGTGACGGTTGACATCGTTTCACTTCATGATGATTTTGATGAAAATCACTACGACATTGCCTTTTTCGGTGGCGGTCAAGACTTTGAACAGAGTATCATTGCAGACGACCTACCTGCTAAAAAAGAAAGCATTGACAACTACATCCAAAATGACGGTGTGGTTCTCGCTATCTGTGGCGGTTTCCAACTATTGGGGCAATATTATGTTGAAGCTTCAGGTAAACGTATCGAAGGGCTAGGGGTCATGGGCCACTACACCCTCAACCAGACCAATAACCGCTTTATTGGTGACATCAAGATTCACAATGAAGATTTCGATGAAACCTACTATGGTTTTGAAAATCATCAAGGCCGTACCTTCCTTTCTGATGACCAAAAACCGCTGGGACAAGTGGTTTATGGAAATGGAAACAACGAAGAAAAGGTCGGCGAAGGGGTTCATTATAAGAATGTCTTTGGTTCTTACTTCCATGGGCCCATCCTCTCTCGCAATGCCAATCTAGCTTATCGCCTAGTCACTACTGCCCTCAAGAAGAAATATGGTCAGGACATTCAACTCCCTGCTTATGAGGATATTCTCAGCCAAGAAATCGCTGAAGAATACAGCGACGTCAAAAGCAAGGCTGACTTTTCTTAAACCAAGAAAAACCATATCAAAGAGCTCCGATAAGATAGCGGAGTTCTTTTTGTCTTTTCTTTTACCCTTCTCCCTTGCATTTTCTCTCTTTTTTTGCCAAAATAGAGGGGTAGAAAGAAGGTAGCATATGTCTAAATTACAACAAATCGTAACATATCTTGAATCAGAAAAACTAGACGTCGCTGTCGTATCTGACCCCGTCACAATTAATTACCTCACTGGCTTTTACAGTGATCCCCATGAACGCCAAATGTTCCTTTTTGTCCTAGCGGATCAAGAACCCCTCCTCTTTGTCCCAGCCCTTGAAGTTGAGCGTGCTACTAGTACTGTTTCCTTCCCAGTTGTGGGCTATGTGGATTCTGAAAATCCATGGCAAAAAATGAAACATGCTCTTCCACAGCTTGACTTCAAACGTGTCGCTGTTGAGTTTGACAATCTCATCTTGACCAAATATCATGGCTTGAAAACCGTTTTTGAAACTGCTGAGTTTGACAACCTCACTCCTCGTATCCAACGCATGCGCCTCATCAAATCAGCTGATGAAGTGCAAAAAATGATGGTTGCAGGTCTCTATGCTGATAAGGCTGTTAAGGTTGGTTTTGATAATATTTCTCTTGATAAGACGGAGACAGATATCATCGCTCAAATTGACTTTGCCATGAAACGTGAAGGTTATGAAATGAGCTTTGATACCATGGTCTTGACTGGTGATAATGCTGCAAATCCACACGGCATTCCAGCAGCTAATAAGGTTGAAAATGACGCCCTTCTCCTCTTTGACCTTGGTGTTCTGGTCAACGGCTATGCTTCAGATATGACTCGTACAGTCGCTGTTGGTAAACCAGACCAATTCAAGAAAGACATTTACAACTTGACTCTTGAAGCCCAACAAGCTGCTCTTGACTTTATCAAGCCAGGTGTGACTGCACATGAAGTGGACCGCACTGCCCGTGAAGTCATCGAAAAAGCTGGTTACGGTGAGTACTTCAACCACCGTCTCGGTCATGGTATCGGTATGGATGTCCACGAATTCCCATCTATCATGGAAGGAAACGACATGGTCATCGAAGAAGGCATGTGCTTCTCTGTTGAACCAGGTATCTATATCCCTGGTAAAGTCGGTGTTCGTATTGAAGACTGTGGTGTTGTTACCAAGGATGGCTTTGACCTCTTTACAAGCACCAGCAAAGACTTGCTTTATTTTGATTAATATTATACAAAAAAAGTTAGCTCGAACAGCTAACTTTTTACTTTATCTTTTTGATACTTTGACTAAGGATAAATCCTACAATCATCCCTACCATATTTTGCATGAAATTTGGTAGGATTTCTGGTAGGGCTGCTGCCCAGCCATTCATCAATGTAGAACCCAAGGCGTAACCCCCTACCATGGCAATCGTTGCTAAGATAAGGCCTAACCACTGAGTTTTTCCTTTAAATCCTGCGAAAAATCCCTGCAAGCCATGGTTAACCAAGCTAAAGAACATCCACTGAGGATAGCCTGATAAGAGGTCAATCAAGAAACCTGCTAGTCCTCCTACTACAGCCCCTTCACGACTACCAAAGTAGAAGGCCGCAAAGAAGACACCAGCATCTAAAAGAGTTAGAATGCCTGTCGGTGTTGGAATTTTTAAGAAATAACCTAGAACCACAGAGAGGGCGGTTAATAGGGATACAAGGGCAATTTTAGTTGTTTTGGTTTGCTTCATATTGTCTCACTCCATACTGATCTGCTTGTGCAATAGCACGATAAACGAAAGCCTTAGAGCTTTCTACTGCTGGTAAAAGTTCATCACCTTTGACTAGATAACTGGCAATGCTGGAAGCAAAGGTACAACCTGCACCAGCATTTTGCCCTTGGATGACAGGATTTTCTAGGACTGTAAAGTTTTGTCCGTCATAAAAGACATCCACAGCCTTGTCCTGACTAAGGCGATTACCTCCCTTGATAATGACTGCTGGCGCTCCTAAGTCATGCAATTTCTGTGCTGCAGCCTTCATGTCTTCCAAGGTTTTAATTTCCTGACCTGCCAATAATTCTGCTTCAGGAAGATTAGGAGTAATCACACTGACATAAGGGAAAAAACGAATCAGTTCTTGACAGAGTTCACTTACAGCTACGTCGTGTGTTTCCTTGCAGACCAAGACGGGATCCAGCACCACAGGCACTCCTGGGCGTTGTTTGATAAAGTCCAATGCTTTCTCAGCTACACTGACAGTTGGTAGAAGACCAATCTTAATCCCTGCAAACTCCACATCACGCAAGCTATCTAATTCATGTTGAAAAATGGTATCGTCGGTTGGAAAGACTTCAAAGCCCTTTTCTGTTAAAGCTGTCAAGCAAGTCACTGCTACAAAGCCATGCAAGCCGTTCAAGGTATAGGTAGCCAAATCAGCTGACAGGCCACCACCACTAAAAATGTCATTTCCAGAAAGTGCTAAAATACGATTATTCTTCATAACGAATCTCCTTTAAATACAAACCATTAGGTGCTGCAGTGGGACCAGCAAGTTGCCTATCCTTCTTCTCCAAGATCAGGTCAATCTGCTCTACTGGCATACGGTTGTTTCCAATTTTGAGCAGTGTCCCCACCATATTGCGAATCTGTTTATACAAGAAGCCATTTCCTGAAAAGGTAAAGGTCAAAAACTGACCTGTCTCATCAACTGTTAAACTAGCTTCTGTGATGGTGCGAACCTTATCCTCTACACTAGTACCAGAGGCTGTAAAGCCAGTGAAATCGTGGGTTCCTTCAAGCTTTTTGACAGCCTCCTGCATCCGTTCCACATCAAGCGGATAGGGAAAGTGAGTGGCATAATGACGGCGCATGGGATTTTTAGGACGCCCCCTATCCACGATAAACTCATAGGTCTTGCTGTGCTTGGCATAACGGCAATGAAAATCATCCTCCACTAGCTCAATAGAAATCACATCAATATCTTCAGGGGACTGGGTGTCCAAGGCAAAGCGAAGTTTTTCCTCATCCATCTGGTAGGGCAAGTCAAAATGAATAACCTGTCCCAGGGCATGAACACCACTATCTGTCCTACCAGCACCGTGAACAGTAATGGCTTGCCCTTTATTTAACCTGGTCAAGGTTTTTTCAATTTCTTCCTGAACGCTACGCGCATGAGGCTGGCGCTGAAAACCAGCAAAGGCGTAACCATCATAGGAAATAGTTGCTTTATATCTTGTCATGACTTCTATTGTATCAAGAAATTAGTCTGGAGACAAGATTCTAAAACAAATACTGTCTGGGTACAAAAAACTCAAAAGAAAAACTTAGGAAACCAATCCTAAGCTCTCTTTTGAAGTAGGTACATGACAAAGATAGAGGTTACAATCAACCAACCTCCTAAGATACTAAAGACCAACATTCCATTTTGTGTTAGCAAGCCAATTGCACTTAGAACGAATGGTGTCGTAAAGGCTCCGAAACTACAGCCTAATACAGCAAATGAAGTTGCTTGATTGAGGAGTTTAGCTGGAATTCGTTCAGAAACAAGTTGAAAGACGGTCGTCAAAGCTACACTGTAGGCAAAACCAGCAAGAATGCTTCCTGCTACTACCACCCACAAGGATGGAGACAGGGCAATCACAATTTGACCTAAGCCGAAGGTAATACCAGACCAGAGGAGCAGTTTCTCTTTAAAAATAGAAATCAAGAAAGAAAAACTCACACCAGCCACAATCCCGATCAACTGCATGACACTAAGAACAAAACTAGATAACTGGGCATCTCCAAGTCCTCTTTCCACCATCAAACTTGGAATACGGATGGTAATAGCTGTATTCGTACAAACTACAACCGCTGCTTCAATAGCTAGGATAAAAATCAAGCCTTTCATTTCCCGAGTTAAGCGACTTGCTTCCTTCTCTTTTTTCTTGACTTCTTTCTTTTCCTTTCCATAAGGGACAAAGAGCAAATAAAGGATCAGCACCAAAAATCCAGCACTATAGGCTAGGAAGGTAGCTGTCCAACCAAAAGCCAACAACTGGCCGACTGCCAAGGTAATGAGAGAGGCTCCAACGACCTCTGCAGAGCCACGTAGCCCCAACATCTGAATCCGCGTTTTGCCTTGATAACGTTCACTGATAATAGAAATAGCCTTGGCATTGATCATCCCAACACCCAAACCAAAAAGAATTCTTGTTCCAAAGACAAAGGGGTAGGCTTGATACCAAAATGGAGCCGTTCCACTTAGTGATAAAATCAATAATCCCAAACTAATCTGTAAACGCTCAGGAAATATTTTTTCTAAGAAACCATTTAGTAGCAACATAATCATGATCCCAAAGGAAGGCAAGCTCGCCAAGAGCTCAATTTGTTCCTTAGGATAACCTTGATAATAGTCAAACATGGCTGGCAGGGCACTCGAGATGGAAAAGGATGTAATCAAAACGAGGGAGAGAGCCAAAATACTGGCCCGTTCTAAAAATTGTTTCATGAAATCTCTTTCTATATTTTCTCTTAATCTTCTGCCTCTTTTAATAGTTATCAAGTAGGCAAGAAAAGAAGAAGCCTCTTTAGTGTACAGACTCCTTCTTAAACTCGAAAATGAATTCCTTGTGCCTTAAGATGATTTTTTCTTGATTTGCTTGACAAAGTAGAAGATAAATCCTGCTACCATATAGGCAACAAAGATAATCAGACACCACTTGAACACGACATCCCAACCCTTGTTCACATTCAAAAAGAAGTAAGGGAAAGGACTGACCTTAGAATTAGGAATGTCTAATTTCAGTACCAAGCCATTAAAAAGAGCAAAAATCATATACAGCAAGGGTAAAATCGTCCACACAACTGGATCCCAGATTTTGTATTGACCCTGTTTATCAAAAAAGAGGGTATCTGCTAAAAACCAGAGGGGAACGATATAGTGGCAAAGGAAATTTTCTAGAGTATAAAAATTAGTCGCAATAGGCGCTAAAAGGAAATGGTAAATCACACAGGTAATCATGATACTCATGGTGACCCCACCTTTTAAGCGCAGGAGACTTGGCCTTTGCCAATTTTCACCTAAACGGCTCATAACCTTTAGAAGATAGAGCGTAAAAATCGCTACTAAAAGATTTGACAGAACCGTATAATAGAGCAACATCCCAAATCCACCATGCTTGGCGATTTCAAGATAAACTCCCGTGAAAGCCGCTAGAAACAAGAAGATACGGCTATAAAATACAAGTTTGTAGTGCTTTGACATGCTTAAATTTTCTTCACAAACTCTGATTTGAGCTTCATAGCACCGAAGCCATCAATTTTACAGTCGATATTGTGGTCACCTTCTACGATGCGGATATTTTTCACGCGCGTCCCTTGTTTCAAATCTTTTGGCGCACCTTTTACTTTTAAGTCCTTGA
Organism: Streptococcus sp. k-90; assembly: GCF_013277565.1. Classification (GTDB taxonomy): domain Bacteria; phylum Bacillota; class Bacilli; order Lactobacillales; family Streptococcaceae; genus Streptococcus. Next base: position 66,055 of record NZ_VMNE01000023.1, read on the forward strand.
TGAGAGTTACTGTATCACCGTCAGCCAATTTATTTCCGTTGGCATCGATAGCGACAAGGCCTTCTTCTACATCTGCAACTTCAGCAGGATTCCACTCATGAGCACACTCTGGGCAAACCAGTAGGGTACCGTCTTCGTAGACATACTCTGAGTTACATTTTGGGCAATTTGGTAGGTTGTTCATGGTTTCTCCTTATCATCATTCACTATTCTTTGAAAATCAACATTTCTCGAACAGCAACTATTATACCCTAAAATCAGCATTTTGACAAATTTAGAAAAAACCGATATCAATCTATCGGCTTTTCTACATTTACATTCTTTTTTCAGCTTCTGCTTTGATTTTTTCAACTACTTCTTGAATGTTCAAGCCAGTTGTATCAAGGTAGACAGCATCCTCTGCTTGTTTGAGAGGCGAAGTCTCACGATGACTATCCTTGTAGTCACGCGCAGCAATTTCCTCTTTTAAGGTTTCAAGGTCTGTCTCAATTCCCTTGGCAATATTTTCCTTGTAACGGCGCTCTGCTCTTTCATCTACCGAAGCTACTAGAAAAATTTTCAGTTCTGCTTGTGGCAATACAACCGTTCCAATATCGCGACCATCCATGACAATCCCACCTTGCTGGGCGATTTCCTGTTGAAGAGAAACTAGTTTCTCACGCACTTGAGGAATTGCCGCAACAGCAGAAACATGATTGGTAACTTCATTTTCACGAATAGGGTGGGTAATATCCACATCTCCTACAAAGACAAGTTGCTCTCCAATTTCTGAGCGTCCAAAACTGATTGGATGCTGGTCCAATAAGTCTAAGAGTTCTTCAACTTGTTCAACTCCTAATTGGTTCCTGAGAGCCATGTAGGTCGCTGCACGATACATAGCACCTGTATCTAGATAGGTGTATCCAAAATCCTTGGCAATAATCTTTGCGACCGTACTCTTACCACTTGAAGCAGGGCCGTCAATAGCAATTTGAATTGTTTTCATAGTAACTCCTATTTGATTTTGACAACATCACCTGGATTAGCAAACCAAGATCCTGTAGCCATATGTCCAGGATTCAAGGCCTCTAACTGAGCAATGGAGATTCCTGCACGAGCGGCAATAGCTGCTTCTCCTTCTCCAGCCAAAACTTTTGTAGTTCCTTCTGGATCAGTTGGATGTTCTGAACTACTAGATGACTCTTCTACCTTTTCCTCTGAACCAGAAGATGCCTGCTCTGAACTACTAGAAGATGAAATCTGTACTACATTTGCATCAGAATCATGAAAATCTTTCAAGGCTGCTGTACGATTACTCCCACCTGATGACAGATAAATCAGAACAATAATCATCACCACCACAATTACAAAGAAAATACTAGCTAAAATAGTCAAGATACGATTCGCTATAACTCCACCACCCTGTGATTTCGAACGACGGCCTGATCTTGTTTCTTCTTGATTTTCATAAATATCTTCTTGCCACGGTTCTTTTGCCATACCTTACTCCTTGTTTTTTTTTACTTTTCTTATTACAATATAAATATGAACATGAAAATCACACTTATACCCGAACGTTGTATCGCCTGTGGGCTGTGCCAAACTTATTCTGATTTATTTGATTATCACGATAATGGAATCGTGCGTTTTTACGATGATCCTGATCAACTAGAAAAAGAAATTTCTCCTAGCCAGGACGTAGTAGATGCTGTTAAAAATTGCCCAACTCGCGCCCTGATTGGAAACCAGGAATCCTAAATCAATGGCGGTAATCCACTCCTTCTAGTTTAGCATATTTCCATGTAAAATTATAGTCTTTTCTCTCTATTTTTTTCGGTCAAAATAGGAAGATCACTTTTTTCTCTAATAAGATAAAGTGGTCTTTTTTTAGTCTCTAGATAAATCTTACTGATATACTTGCCGAGAATCCCAATGGTCAAGAGTTGAATGCCTCCAAGAAAGAGAATAACAGCCATCAGAGAGGTCCAACCTGATGTCGGATTGCCCAAAATGAGGGTTCGAACCACGACAAAAAAGGTCATAAGCAGAGAAATAAAACAAGATAGGAGACCAGCTACGAAGGCTATAATCAGGGGAAAATCTGAAAAATTAACAATCCCTTCAATGGAGTAGAAAAAAAGTTGCCTAAAACTCCAACTGGTCTTGCCGGCCTGCCTTTCGACATTTGGATAGTCCAGATAGTGGGTTTTAAAACCGACCCAGGCAAAGAGTCCCTTAGAAAAACGGTTGGACTCCGTCAAGCTTAAAATGGCATCGACCACAGACCTTCTCATCATGCGAAAATCACGGACACCTGACGGCAGGGCTACTGGACTAATTTTTTGCATAAGGCGGTAAAAGAGATTAGCACAAAAACTGCGAAAGAAGGGTTCTCCCTCCCGACTAGTTCTCCTTGTTCCAACACAGTCCAAGTCTGTATTCTGGTCTAGTAAGGCTTTCATCTCAAGCAACATACTAGGAGGATCTTGGAGGTCTGCATCCATCACCACCACCAAATCTCCTGTCGCATATTGCAAACCTGCATGGAGGGCTGCTTCTTTTCCAAAATTTCGAGAGAAAGAAATATAATGTACTGCCGGATTTTGTTCCCGATAGGCCTTTAAGAGTTCCAAGGTTCCATCACTTGATCCATCGTCGACAAAGACATACTCGATTTCTGTTTCCAAATCTGGAAGTAAAGCTTCCAAAGCCTGATAAAAAAGAGGAAGTACTTCCTCTTCGTTTAAACAGGGGACAATGATTGACATCACCATCTTAGTCTTCAAATCCATTTGGATGCTTGCTTTGCCAACGCCATGCATCTTCACACATTTGGGTGATGCCGAGTTCTGCTTCCCAGCCCAATTCTGCTTTGGCTTTTGCAGGATCTGAATAGCAGGCTGCGATATCCCCTGGGCGACGGTCTACGATGCGGTAAGGAATTGGACGTCCCACTGCTTTTTCCATATTTTGGATAATTTCAAGAACTGAGTAGCCTTTACCTGTTCCAAGGTTATAAACGTTTAGACCTGAACCTTTTTGGATTTTTTTCAGAGCTGCGACGTGACCTTTAGCCAAATCGACAACGTGGATATAGTCACGAACACCAGTTCCATCTTCCGTATCGTAATCGTCTCCAAACACTTGCACTTGCTCTAATTTCCCAACGGCTACTTGAGTTACATATGGCAAAAGGTTATTTGGAATACCGTTTGGATTTTCTCCCAAATCACCACTCTCATGGGCTCCGATTGGGTTAAAGTAACGAAGTAAGACCACATTCCATTCTGAGTCTGCCTTGTAGATATCTGTCAAAATTTCCTCTAGCATAAGCTTAGTACGGCCGTATGGATTGGTCACTGAAAGTGGGAAATCTTCCAAGATGGGTACTGTGTGCGGATCTCCGTAAACTGTCGCAGAAGAACTGAAAATGATGTTTTTACAGTTGTTTTCTTCCATTACCTTCAAAAGACTAACAGTCCCAGCAATATTGTTGTCATAGTAGGCAAGAGGAATACGGGTAGATTCACCGACAGCCTTCAAGCCAGCGAAGTGAATGACCCCTGTTGGTTCTTCTTGCTTGAAAATATCTCTGAGGGTATCTGTGTCTCGAATATCTGCCTCATAGAAAGGCACTTCAACTCCTGTAATTCTCTCAACAACTTCTAAACTTTTACGATTGCTGTTGACAAGGTTATCCACCACAACAACCTGATGACCTGCTTGGATTAACTCAATAACTGTGTGAGTTCCAATAAAACCTGCCCCACCCGTTACCAAAATCTTTTCTTGCATCTTCTTTCCTCGATTCTCGGATTATTTTTTCTTATTTTACCATTTTTGATAGGGAATGTCATTTGCCATCCTAGAGGGGAGACTAAAATTTAAGTAAAATTCTTATTCACTTTTTACTCGTTTGACATAGTTTTCAATTGGGTAGTTTACTGGATCCAAGGTCAACTCCTTGTCTTGGATAAGTTGGGCTAGATGGTAACCAATGATAGGACCAGTTGTGAGGCCTGATGAACCTAGTCCACTAGCAGCATAGACACCTGCTAATTCTGGCACCTGCCCAAAGAAAGGAGAGAAATCACTGGTGTAGGCACGGATTCCCACACGCTCAGCTCTGGAAGTCGCTTCTACCAAGCCTAGATAGTGAGGTAAGGCCGCATCCTCCATTTGCTGGAGCAAGGCTTCATCCACCGTCAAATCAAATCCCATATCATTTTCATGGGTAGCGCCTAAGGATAATTTCCCACCTGCAAAAGGAATCAAATCCCACTCCCCTTCTGGCATAACAACAGGATAGGATTCCATGTCTTGGGCAAGTTGATAGTCTCGGAGTTGTCCTTTTTGAGGACGAACATCCACTTTATATCCTAAGGGTTCTAATATGTGTCCCAACCAAGCTCCCGTCGCTAAAATAACCTGATCAAACACCTCTGTGCCAATCTGATGTCCTGATGCTAAAGGTGTCAGACTCACTTTTTCTTTGACCAGTTTGACTTGACTAGCTTCTAGCAAACGAGTCACTAAGAGTTGGCCATCTACTCTCGCTCCACCAGAAGCGTAGAGCAGGCGGTCGAATCCCTGCAAGCCAGGGAATAATTCATTTGCTGAGGCTTGATCAAGAATGGCTAACTGCCCTATCAAGGGAGACTCTTCTCTGCGCTGGAGAGCTAGTTGATAGAGTTCTTCCAACTTAGATTCATCCCTTTTCAGGAGAAAGACTCCCGAGCGCTGGTAAAAGTCGATTTTCTGACCAGACTTTTCTAAATCAGCTAACAAATCCACATAAAAGTCAGCCCCCAAGCGTGCCATCTTGTACCAAGCTTTATTGCGACGTTTGGAAAACCAAGGACTGATAATTCCCGCTGCTGCCTTGGTAGCCTGACCTTTTCCATGGTCAAAAACGGTCACCTCAAGGTCACTTTCTTTCGAGAGATAGTATGCAGCTGTTGCTCCCACAATCCCTGCTCCTATAATAGCAACTTTCTTCATTGTCTTCACCTTCTAACTAGATATGGTGGAAAGGATTGGTCGATGCTTGACTAGGCAAAATATCAATAGACCAGCCCTTCTCTGCCTTCCATTGAGTAAGGAGTGCTGCGATTTTTTCCACAAAAAGCACTTCGATATAGTGGCCTGGATCCAGTGCCAGCAAGCCATCAGACAGCATATCTTGGGCAGTGTGATAGTAGATATCGCCAGTAATATAGACATCTGCTCCCTTAGCTAAAGCATCCTTATAGAAAGACTGCCCGCTACCACCACAGATGGCCACTCTTGAAATAGGCTTCTGCAAATCACTCTCTTGATAATGCACCATTCGAAGACTATCTAGGCCAAAGACTTGCTTGACATGTTGGGCCATTTCTCCAAATGTCTTAGGTTGAATATTCCCAATACGTCCAATTCCACGTTCTGGACCTGTTTCCTGCAGATAAGTCGTCTCCTCAATGCCTAGCATCTGGCAGAACCAGTCATTGAGGCCATTTTCAACGATGTCAATATTGGTATGGCTGACATAAACTGCGATATCATGCTTTATCAGATCAATGTAAATCTGATTTTGTGGACGGCTAGCTACCAAATCCTTGATGGGACGGAAAATCGGCGCGTGCTTGACAATAATCAAGTCCACACCCTTTTCAATGGCTTCAGCCACCGTTTCTTCACGAATATCCAGAGCAACCATGACCCTTTGGATATCTTTGTCCAAAGTTCCAATTTGCAGGCCACGACTGTCTCCCTCCATGGAAAATTCCTGAGGACAAAAGCCTTCATAACATTTAATCACTTCACTTGCTAGCATGAAGAACCTCCTTAATGGCTTGAATTTTATCTACTAGAACTTGACATTCCTCCAAATTTTTTTCTGGAATTTGTCCGAGAGCAAATTCTAGCTTGGCAGCTTCTTTTTGCCACTTTTGGACAAAGACTGGGCTGACTTCTTTGGACAATATAGGTCCAAAGCGGACATCACTGGCTGATAACTTCATTTTTCCAGCTTCCACAACTAGAATTTCATAAAATTTACCAGCTTCTTCTAAAATGCTTTCTGCCACAATCTGAAAATCGTTATCTTGCAACCAAATGCGCAAGTCGTCTTCACGATTATTAGGCTGTAGGATTAAACACTCTACATTAGCCAGCTTGTCCAAGCCCTCTTCTAAAATCCTAGCAATCAAACGACCACCCATACCAGCAATGGTAATGACCGACACTTGATCTGTCTCTTCAAAGGCTGCCAAGCCATTGGCTAAACGAACCTGGATTTTCTCCTTTAGACCATGAGCCTCAACATTTTTGACCGCAGATTGGTAGGGACCTTCCACAACCTCCCCTGCAATAGCTCCTTCGATTTGGCCTCTCTCAACCAACTCAATTGGCAGATAAGCATGGTCACTTCCCACATCTAGTAAAATAGTTCCCTGTGGCACAAAGGAAGCCACCAATTCTAATCTCTTTGAAATCATCTTCTCTCTCTTTCCAAAACTCTGTTACCTCTTATTATACCACATTTCAACTGGCAATCTTGTACCTAAAAAGACCGCAATACACAGATTGCAGCCCTTCTTTATTTTCTGGCTTGATAGCGACTAGTCAGGATGAAAATCACGGTAAAGACCAACATCATGACACCATAAACAGGTAATGTTTGTCCTGTTAAGGTTGAGATTTCAAGCAATTTTTGAATTCTTGGGAAGAGAGCTGTGGCTAAGAAGCCTCCTACTGACCAAACAATCAAGAGGACACGCCATAGGGTAAATGGCATGCAGGCTCTAAATACAGATAAGAAACCAATTGACCCCAAGAGATAATAGAGTAGAGTTGAGATTTCTAACTCAGACCAACCTTGGCTACTTCCAAATAGTTTCACAAAAAGAACGCTGAACACAACCATGAGAGCACTTGGTAGGGCACGAAGCATGGATCTTCTGAGGAAGTTTGGCTCGACAGGTTTGATATTTCGCTCAAAAGTCAGAACGAATGGTGGGAAACCTTCCACGAACTGGTCAATCATGGTAATCTGGATTGGAATGAAAGGGAAAATCAAGATCCACTCAGACCGACCTAGTAAAGCACTGGCGATACAGATAACTGCGAGCAAGAATGAGTAGATGGTCTTTATCAAGAAAATCGGGGCGATATGGGCAATGTTATTGACCACGCGACGACCTTCAAAGAGAATCTCAGGAACATCATTAAAGTCAGAGTTCAAGAGAACCAGATTGGCAATCTGACGAGTCGCAGGATCTCCCTCAGCCATCACGATAGAACAATCCGCCTCACGAAGGGCCAGGATATCATTAACTCCATCCCCTGTCATAGCTGTTGTATGACCCGCTTTTTTCAGCGTTTGGATGATGAGTTTCTTTTGATGAGGGGAAACACGTCCGAAAATGGCAGTCTCCTCAGCCATAGAAACCAATTCCTCATCCGTAATTTTGGAGCAATCTACATAGCTGTGGTAGTCCGCAAAACCAGCCTTCTGGGCAATACTTGAAACAGTGACTGGATTATCACCAGAGATAATTTTCAATCCCACTTCCTGAGAACGAAGATAGTCCAGCGTCTCTGCTGCTCCCTCTCGAATGGGGTCCAAGATTTCCAGCAAGGCTAGAGCATGAATATCAGAAGGTTTCTGTGGTTTGTGATGGTCTAATTTCTCCTGACTGAGAGCTAAGACCAAGACACGTGAACCTCTCTCCAAGGCCTCCCTGGCTTCTGGTACCTCAGAATCCAGCAACATCTCAGGCGCCCCTAAGAAAACTGTTCCCAAACCTTCTAACTCCATGGCTCCCCACTTCCGGTCGCTTGAGAAAGGCAGATTGGAAAGCATAGGGTAGGCTACTTCTCCCACAAAACGCTGGCGAATGGCTTGAGCTGTTGGATTTTTATCCTCACTATGGGCCATATAGCTGGCCAAGATGCTAGCAAGCGCTGACTCTCCATACTCTTCGGTCAAAGGAAGAACAGCCTCCACCTGCATCTTTCCTTGGGTGATGGTGCCTGTCTTGTCCAGACAGAGCATATCCACGCGCGCCAAGGTCTCAACAGAGTACATTTCCTGAACCAAGACCTTTTTCAAGCCCAACTTAATCACCGCTGTCAAGAGCGAAGTAATGGTCAAAAGGGCAATTCCCTTAGGCAACATTCCCAGCAGGGCTGTCGACGAATTTACAACGGATGACTTGAGAGGCAGACCTTTCAACATCAAGGCTTCTAGCAAGAGAGCCAGACCAAAAGGAATGATAATCTTTCCAGTAAAACCTGCTAACTTGTCCAGCGATTTCATGATACGGGAGTTGATAGGTTTAACGGTCTTGGCTTCCAGCATGAGTTTGGCAGCATAGTTGTCTGCACCTATATGATGGACACGAGCTAAAACTGCCCCACTGGCTAAGAAACTTCCTGACAAAAGCAAGGCATCCACTTCCTTTTGCACCAAATCACTTTCCCCCGTCAACATGGCTTCATTGACTTCCGCAAAGCCTTCCAAAACCAAGGCATCACTGGGAATCTGCTCTCCAGCAGACAGACGAATGACATCTCCTAACACCAATTCTTCAGGATTCAGAGCCACTTCTTGACCATCACGAATAGTTTTGACCTTTTCCTTGGTCATGAGATTGAGCTTGTCCACCATGTGTTTAGCCCGTAGCTCGGTCACAATTCCAGAAAAAGCGTTAAAGCAGATAACGGCAAAGAAGACCAGATTGCTCCAAGCCTGCACAAAGGCAAGGGCCAAAGCAATGGCAAAGTTTAAAGCGTTAAAAAGAGTAAAGACATTTCGTTTAACGATTTGCCAAGTGCTGGTACTGGCTGATGCGGTAAAATCATTGACCAAGCCCTTAGCCTGTCTTTCCTTGACTTCTCTTTGGGTTAATCCCATAATCTTATTTTTATCCATAAATTCTATCATATCATTTTTTCTAAAAGAATTCTAATCTCATCCTAAATATGCACCTAGTCAAGGGAAAAGTTTGCCAGCCCTCCTTTGATAAGGTATAATAATAACAAGAAAATAATCGAAGGAGATCGCATGTTTTATACTTATTTACGTGGATTGGTTGTCTTGCTCCTATGGTCCATCAATGGCAATGCCCACTATCATAATACTGATAAAATTCCTAATCAAGATGAAAATTATATTTTAGTTGCGCCTCACCGTACCTGGTGGGATCCTGTTTACATGGCCTTTGCGACCAAGCCAAAACAGTTCATCTTTATGGCTAAAAAAGAACTCTTCACCAACCGTATCTTTGGATGGTGGATTCGTATGTGTGGTGCCTTTCCTATTGACCGTGAAAATCCTAACGCTTCAGCCATCAAATATCCTATCAATGTTCTCAAAAAAAGCGACCGCTCTCTCATCATGTTTCCAAGTGGAAGCCGTCACTCAAACGATGTCAAGGGTGGAGTTGCCCTGATTGCCAAAATGGCCAAGGTCCGTATCATGCCGGTTACCTATACAGGTCCCATGACTTTGAAAGGCTTGATTAGTCGTGAACGTGTCGATATGAACTTTGGAAATCCAATTGATATCTCAGATATCAAGAAAATGAATGATGAAGGCATTGAAACAGTCGCCAATCGTATCCAAACAGAATTCCAACGTCTAGACCAAGAAACCAAACAATGGCACAATAATAAAAAACCAAATCCACTCTGGTGGTTTATCCGCATCCCTGCTCTCATCCTTGCCATTATCCTCGCTATCCTAACTATCATCTTTAGCTTTATCGCAAGCTTCATCTGGAATCCAGATAAAAAGAGAGAAAAACTTGGTTAAATAAATACAACAATCCCTTGGCAAAAGCCAAGGGATAAATCTTTTATTCGATTTTCCATTTTTGGGCCAACCAGCTGGAAAAAGCTAGGAATCGCTCAGCTACTTGTTCATGGTGTCCATAAGTATCAAAGACAAACTGACCGTTCGGATAGCGTTTCTGAAGACTGGTCTGGATTTGCTCAGCATAGACTGGTGCTTGAGCCAAGCGATTAGTATGATAGGCTCCTTCTGTTTGACCGTTCTGTAAATACAGCAAACAGTCCAAATTTTTCACATTTTCTTCCTTGCAATAAGTCGTAAAATCAGGATACCAAAAGGAACCGCAGATCGAAAAGACACAGGAAACCTTGTCAAAGCTGAAAAGACTGTAGACTGCCGCCAAACCACCTAGTGAGTAGCCTCCATAAGCAAGGCGAGTTTCGTCCAGGCGATAAAGTGACTGCAACTTGTCTAAAAGACCTCCAAATAAATGATCATGATAGACGTTGGCCTGACCTCTAAAATCTGGAGCTCCATCTCTCAGAGCAGCTGCCTTCCAGGGAGTGTAATCATCTAGGCGATTTTTAGAGGTCAAGCCCACTAAAATCACAGATTCGGAAAGGGACGATAGGAAATCCAAATTTCCATCATTCAATAAAATAGCCGGATAGGTTTGATTGAGGTCGTAGTTAGAAGGAAGGCTGATTTTGACTTGAATTCCTTCCCAATCAAACTCATTATTTATTGATAAAGTCATTGATTTTCTCAAGGGAATCAATCACTGCTGGACCATAGTCCATCAATTCATCGTAAGAGATGGTCATAATTTTTTGATTCTTAATAGCAGGAACGCTTTCCAAAACAGCATTTGCCTTCATCAACTCTACTGCTTTTTCATCCAATTTTTTATTGCGATCGCTGGTTACATAGATAATCAATTCAGGATCCATTGACACAAGATTTTCCAAGGTCAAGCCTGATGTCCCCGTAGCAACGTTGGTATAACCAAGTTGGTTCAACAAACTTTCTTGCAAAGCAGACTTATAGGCACCGAAGGTTTCATCATTATAAGCAACCATAATCAAAGCCTTTTTCTTTTCACCTTGACTTGCTGGGTTTGCTTTCTTAACAGCGTCAATTTTAGTTTGTAATTGGGCCGCGTATTCATTGGCCTTGTCCTGCACATTAAAAATCATTCCAAGATTTTTTACATCTTCTACGATATTCCCCAAATCTTGCTGAATTGTTGAGAGAGAAGCTTTTTGCGTATAAACTGGGATTTTATTTTCATTCCAAGTGCTAACTGTCCCCAAGGATTTTTCAGAAAACATCATGTTTCGACCCATCACAGCATCTGGCTCATAAGAGAGGACTGTCTCTTGTGAGACTGTTTTTTTATCCCCAATTTGAGGAATAGTCGCAATCGCGTCCTTGTATTTGTCCGTCACAGCATTGTCTGGATTGAGCATGCCAACAATTTTATCCTTCAACCCCAACTCCAATAAGATTTCCGTGGTTGAAAGATTATTTGTAATAACTTTTTCAGGTGCCTTGTCAAAAACTTGTTCGACTTCATTCCCTTTCGCGTCATAGGTTTTAACCGTTAACGGATAAGTCGTCTCTGCGTTAGCCTTTTGACTTGTCTCTGCGCTAGACTGCGTGGTAGCTTTTTCTGTAGTAGTATTACCACAAGCTGCCAGAGTTAGGGTAGCTACTGCTACGAGTAAAATGCTTAGTGTTTTTTTCATCTTGTTTTCCTTTTCATTCTTATAAATAGTGAATCATGGCTTGCTGATCCTCGGTCCAAGTCACCTGACTTTGAACTCCATATACAGTTTGCAATGACTCAGGGGTGATGGTCTCCTTTGGAGTCCCTTGGTAAAGGATTTCCCCCTCTTTCATCAGATAGAGATAATCCGAATAGCGACAAGCAAGTTGAATATCATGCAGGACAGCTAGAACATTGACCTTGAGCTCCTTCACAATGGCCAACAAGTCTAGCTGGTACTTGATATCCAGATGATTGGTTGGTTCGTCCAGGAGCAAGAGAGTCGGTTCTTGCGCCAAGACGCGGGCTAGTAAGACTCGCTGTTTCTCTCCCCCTGATAAGGACGAATAGAGACGAGTTTTCTTCTCGAGCATATCCACCTTAACGAGGGCATCTTGAACGAGTGTAAAATCTCTTTCCCTTTCCTTCTGTAAAAAAGAGAGGTGGGGAGTTCTTCCCAGCAAGACGATTTCTTCAACTGTACAATCAAACTGCAGCTGGTTAAACTGGGTCACAACTGCCATTTGCTTGGCTGTTTCTTTGAGCGTCCATTGTTCCAGAGGCTTTCCATCTAGACTTATCAAGCCTTTATCCGCCTTTTCCTGACGATAGAGGAGTTTAAGTAGACTGGTTTTTCCACTTCCATTTGGTCCTAATATCGTGTGAAATTGATGCCCTTCAACCTTAAGAGAGACTCCTTTGAGGATTTTTTTCTCACCTAGTCCAAAATGGATATCCTGACAAATCAAGTCCATATCAGACCCTCACCTCCCTTCGCCTACCTCCAACAATGTAGACAAAGAAGGGAGCACCTACTAAGGCTGTAAAAATACCAATAGGAAGCTCTGCGTTTGGAATGATGATACGAGAGAGTACGTCTGCCCAGATGACAAAGAGGGCACCCAGCAAGGTTGCAACAGGAAAAAGCCTCTTGTAATTCGTTCCTACTAATCCTCGAGCTAAATGTGGAGTAATCAGACCGACAAATCCAATAATCCCACAGGTTGCCACTAAGACTGCTGTCAGCACAGCCACCATGGTCACATAAAGATACCAATAAAAGCGTAAGGGAATCCCCAAAGTTAAAGCAGCCTCATCTCCCATCATCATCGCATTGAAAACACGATACTGAGTAGAGAAAAATAGAAAGGCTATTCCTACTACTATAGTTGGCAGGACCAAGTCTGCCCAGGAAGTCCCAGCAAGCGAGCCCATGGTCCAAAACTTAATGGTCATCACACTGTCCGCATTAGCACCGACTGAGATAATAAAGTTTGAAAAAGCCAGAAAGAGAGCGTTGACCACCGTTCCTGATAAGATCAGACTGGAAGTCGTCATCCTTCCCTGCACAGAGGCAATGATGAGGACAGCAATTGTTGCCAAAATAGCTCCAATAAAAGCTCCAAGGCTAATCATCACTTTTAAACCAAGAATGATGCTCAATGTTGCCCCTAGAGTTGCACCAGCAGAGATGCCTAAGACATAGGGCTCTGCGATGGGATTGTTTACCGTGGACTGCATCACGCTACCACACATAGAAAGGCCTGCTCCTACTATCAGACCTAACAATACTCGAGGGAATCTCATGTTCCATACAATGGCAAGAGTAGACTTGGAAACCTCTCCTATCTCAAGAGGAAATCCCAACCTGCTCAAAATAATCCGATAGGTATCTCCTAGATCAATCGCAACAGATCCCATTGAAACTGCTAGAAAGAGAGAAATCCCTAAAATACCTAGCAAAATAACTAAAAGTAACACAAATTGCTGGTCTTGTCGGCTTCCAGAAAATTTGGAAAGCATGCAAACCTCCTTTAATAGAATCTTAAAAATTTAGAAAATTCTCATGAAAAGTATATCATATTTTCAACAATGGAACAAGATGAGAACAAATGAATATAGTTGATTTTATTGTGCTAGGAACCGTAACCGAAGATTATACTTGAGTATATCGAGGTAAGGTGCCAACGCAAAAAGCCCTCTGAAGTCAGAGAGCTGATTTGAGCTCGGGCTAAAATCCTAGTGAAACAAAAAAATCTACACGATCAGAAAAGTCTCTATCGTGCCATTTTCATACATGATGTATAGTCCAAGTACAATGAATACTAAGGGCACAATGATTCGCTCGTATTTTTCAATTGTCTCGAATATTAACGGAATAGAGGATAACACCCGACTAATCTCGCATAAGATAATTATGCCGATTACAAACACAAGCAAGGCCACGAGGGTCTGTGACCAATCTAACGAAGCAAAATAAGGTATATAGATACCTAAATTATCTCCGCCAGACGCAATTGTTAGCAATGTAACTGTCCAAAACAGTTGATTTGCCTTGCTTTGTTCTAATCTTTCAATAATTTCTTCCTCTTCTTCCTCTTCTTCCTCACCTTCTCCAACAATTGCAAAGCGAATCCCTAAATAGATAGGGATTAAACCAAGCAATCCAACCATCCATTCTTCAGGCACGAAATTAACGACATAAGCAGCAACTAAACTCGCCCCTACAAGTAAGCCTGTGCCTAGATATTGCCCCGCATAAATATGCCATTTTTGTTTATTCTGTGATAGCTGTGCAAATAAAATAATTAAATAATCGATACTGGTGGAAATATAAACACCAATAGCAGATATGATTGTCTGTCCCATAAAAAACCTCCTGTATTGGTCAGTAATAAATCAGCAGATTTTAGGAGAGCACAGACACATTAATTTAGCTATCGCTAGTGGGTAATGTCGAACATAGGAAAGCATTTTACTCCTCCTCAAAACGTAGTTACAAAGTAATTTCTAACTGGAATTCGGTGACTACTTCCATGTAAAGTATAACATACTATACTTTACTTCGTAAAGTGTGGGCTCTCCGAGGGGGCTTGCAGACAGCTACTCGGCTTTTCAAGCCGAGTAGCTACGCACCTTTATGGTGTAATTAGCTGATACCATTTGAGGTTTTTGTAGTCTCCAAAATTGTGACCGATAAAACCTCAATAAAAAAGCCCTCTGAAAATCAGAGAGCTGATTTGAGCCCGAGCTAAAATCCTAGTGAAAAAGATGGAACTCCTTGTGTTCATCGAACACTGTGTCATTTCCCTATTTTCATACGGATTTTTGACGCCCTTAGCATCATGATTCTTGCTTGATAAAACGTTTATAGACTAGGCGACGAGGCGAAGATTGTACAAAATTTTTAGTGAAACAAAAAAATCTCCCCGAAGGGAGAATATCTGGTTTATTTTACCTTACAGTGCTAGGAACCGTAACCGAAGATTATACTTGAGCATATCGAGGTAAGGTAACAAAAGTAAAAAAGCTACCCAATTTAGAGTAGCTTCATTATCAAGATATGCTCAATTGAACACGGCCTAAGCACTTGGCAAAAAAGATAAAATCTCCTAGAAACTGAAGTTTCTTCGTCAATTTTCCTATTTTTGCTTTGTGCTTTTGACGGCCTTTGTATCTTGAATTAGCGACGAAGTCCTAGAGAGTTGATCAACTCACGGTAACGGTTAACGTCGTTTTTACGCAAGTATGCAAGCAAGTTACGACGGCGACCGATTTTTTTCATCAATCCACGGTAAGTAGCGTGGTCTTTTTTGTGTTGTTTGATGTGTTCGTTAAGGTGGTTGATTTCCCAAGTAAGGACAGCAACTTGAACCTCTACTGAACCTGTATCACCTTCGTGACGTGCATATTGTGCGATGATTTCATTTTTTTTCTCTTTTGAGATTGCCATGATGTTTCTCCTTTTTATTTGGCTTCATCCGAGTGACAGGTTGGCATGCCTGTAACCAAGAAGAAGTTATTTGTCTTTACGACAATCCCTATTCTACCAATAACTAACTTCTTTGTCAACAGATTTACTTTCTTGTTTTAAACATGCTATAATAATCATAGCAAGAGATCTAAGTTGTCTGTTTTTTAAAACGAGGTGATTATCATGCCTAGATTCTATTCCCATCTCCCCTACTATCTGGTCATATTTTTCTTTTATTGGCCACTTTATCAGTTGTTATCACTAATTATTTCTGACCCCCTTTTTCTCAAGAGTCTCTACGTAAATAATATTCTCTTCTTTACACCTCTGGCAATCTTGATTGTATCGTTACTCTATAGCTACCGTTTCCGTTTCTCTCTTTGGTGGTTACTGGGGAACGGACTGCTCTATTGCTTTACTATCATAACTTTTGGTGAGTTTATACTAATTTACTTGCTAATCTATGAAACCTTGGCTCTGGTGGGCATGGCTTCCGGTATTGGCATCAAGCATATTCTACAAAAATGAAAAACAAAAACTTTCACAAAATCCTTGAAAAATCTCACAATCATGCTATAATAATCCTTAGAGACAAGTCACTTAGTCCCTTTCTACTAGAGAGTGCGTGGTTGCTGAGAACGCATAGAAAGACTATACTGATACTACTCTACTGACTTTTATGCAAACATAAAACGGTGGCCACGTTAGAGCCAATCAGAGGTGTCCCTCTCTTTTGAGGTACATAAATGAAGGTGGAACCACGTTGCGACGTCCTTTCGAGGATGTCGCTTTTTGTTTTTCTAGCTTTCACTATCCTCTGCCCCTGTTTTCAGAATAGGGTTAACACATTCGTCAATAATATAAGTAAGGAGAACATCATGATTAACATTACTTTCCCAGATGGCGCTGTTCGTGAATTCGAATCTGGCGTTACAACTTTTGAAATTGCCCAATCTATCAGCAATTCCCTAGCTAAAAAGGCCTTGGCTGGTAAATTCAACGGCAAACTCATCGACACTACTCGTGCGATCACTGAAGATGGAAGCATCGAAATCGTGACACCTGATCACGAAGATGCCCTTCCAATCTTGCGTCACTCAGCCGCTCACTTGTTCGCCCAAGCAGCTCGTCGTCTTTTCCCAGACATTCACTTGGGAGTTGGTCCAGCCATCGAAGATGGTTTCTACTACGATACTGACAACACAGCTGGTCAAATCTCTAACGAAGACCTTCCTCGTATCGAAGAAGAAATGCAAAAAATTGTCAAAGAAAACTTCCCATCAATCCGTGAAGAAGTGACTAAAGACGAGGCACGTGAAATCTTCAAAAATGACCCTTACAAGTTGGAATTGATTGAAGAACACTCAGAAGACGAAGGCGGTTTGACTATCTATCGTCAGGGTGAGTATGTAGACCTCTGCCGTGGCCCTCACGTCCCATCAACAGGCCGTATTCAAATCTTCCACCTTCTCCATGTAGCAGGTGCTTACTGGCGTGGAAATAGCGACAACGCTATGATGCAACGTATCTACGGTACAGCTTGGTTTGACAAGAAAGACTTAAAAAACTACCTCCAAATGCGTGAAGAAGCTAAGGAACGTGACCACCGTAAACTTGGTAAAGAGCTTGACCTCTTCATGATTTCTCAAGAGGTTGGTCAAGGGCTTCCATTCTGGTTGCCAAATGGTGCGACTATTCGTCGTGAATTGGAACGCTATATCGTTGACAAAGAGTTGGCTTCTGGCTACCAACACGTATACACTCCACCACTTGCTTCTGTTGAACTTTACAAGACTTCTGGTCACTGGGATCATTACCAAGAAGACATGTTCCCAACTATGGACATGGGTGACGGGGAAGAATTTGTTCTTCGTCCAATGAACTGTCCGCACCACATCCAAGTCTTCAAACACCATGTTCACTCTTACCGTGAATTGCCAATCCGTATCGCTGAAATCGGTATGATGCACCGTTATGAAAAATCTGGTGCCCTTACTGGTCTTCAACGTGTACGTGAAATGTCACTCAACGACGGTCACCTCTTTGTGACTCCAGAACAAATCCAAGAAGAATTCCAACGTGCTCTTCAGTTGATTATCGATGTTTATGAAGACTTCAACTTGAATGAATACCGCTTCCGCCTCTCTCTTCGTGACCCTCAAGATACTCATAAGTACTTTGATAATGATGAGATGTGGGAAAATGCTCAAACCATGCTTCGTGCAGCCCTTGATGAAATGGGCGTGGACTACTTTGAAGCCGAAGGTGAAGCAGCCTTCTACGGACCAAAATTGGATATTCAAGTTAAGACCGCTCTTGGAAAAGAAGAAACTCTTTCTACTATCCAACTTGACTTCTTGCTTCCAGAACGCTTCGATCTCAAATACATCGGAGCTGATGGTGACGAACACCGTCCAGTTATGATCCACCGTGGGGTTATCTCAACTATGGAACGCTTCACAGCTATCTTGATTGAGAACTACAAGGGTGCCTTCCCAACATGGCTTGCACCACACCAAGTAACCCTCATCCCAGTATCTAACGAAAAACACGTGGACTACGCATGGGAAGTAGCTAAGAAACTCCGTGACCGCGGTGTCCGTGCAGATGTAGATGAGCGCAATGAAAAAATGCAGTTCAAGATCCGTGCTTCACAAACCAGCAAGATTCCTTACCAATTGATCGTTGGGGACAAGGAAATGGAAGACGGAACAGTCAACGTTCGTCGCTACGGCCAAAAAGAAACACAAACTGTCTCAGTTGATGACTTTGTTCAAGCTATCCTAGCTGATATCGCCAACAAATCACGCGTTGAGAAATAAGAGATGAAACCTGGGATAAAATCCTAGCTACCTAAAAAGCAACAACTATTTCAGCTGTTGCTTTTTATATTTTATTTAATCTGAGCTAGTAGTGATTGGTCAAAGCACCACACAAGATTTACTTTCATGAGTTAGATAAAGTCAGTATCCTCAATCCTTGTCTGCTTCATTTTCTTTTACAAGATCTTTTTGTGAATCCTTTTCAGAGAGTTTTTGATCGATATACTTGTTAATGGTTTCATAAAATTCCTTGGTCGAATCACTGTCTAATTTTGTCGAATTATGAACTTGATTGACTTTCAATTGAACAGATTGAATACCGTAAGAGGCTTGTTTTTGGTGGAGTGTTTCTAATTCTTCTTCTGAAATCGGATCTCCAACAACCGTCAAGACCAATTCATTGTTACTTGACTTGTAGACTTGATTAATAACCGTATAATTGGCGAACTCTTTTCCTACAAACTGTTTGATCCCTTCTTTGCGCGCTTGTTCTATTGTCAGAGTAACTGCCGAATAGCTAGCTGGAAGAATCAACAATACAATCAAAGATATCAAGCCAATTCTCATTTTAATGCTCAGCTCTTTAAATGAAGTTAAAGGAGATTTTCTCATCAAAATTCTTGTTCCAACAATGTTGGCTAGCATGATAAAGACACAGTTGATCAAGAAAAGATAGAGAGCCCCCAATAAAAATCGTACATTCCCATTAGCTAAACCATAGCCAGCAGTACAGATAGGCGGCATCAGAGCTGTAGCAATGGCTACTCCTGGCACGATATTGTTTGCTTCTTTTTTCCTTGAACCGATCACACCAGCAATCCCACCAGCAATAGCAATGAGGACATCCCAAATGGTTGGAGAGGTTCGTGCAATCAACTCGCTACTTGCATAAGACAAGGGAGAAATCCAGAAATACAGAGTCGAGACAAGCAAACTGACCAACACTTGAGTCAATAAAACCTCTAGAGATTGCTTGATTAAACGCGTATCAAAAATAGCTAAACC
>NZ_VMNE01000024.1:0-7286 GCF_013277565.1 Streptococcus sp. k-90
ATTTGGTTTTTGATTAATTTCAATCTCAACTGGTTGTTCTGTTGTTGGAGCACCTGGTATTATCTTACTTGGCGTTTCAACTGGAACTTCTTCTGTTGGTCTACCTGGTTCTGTAATCTTACCTGTTCCTGGAACTTTACCTTCTGGTAATTCACTGTTTGGTACTTTACCTTTTCCGTCTTCACCGATTGTTACTGTGATTGGACTTTATCTTTACCTGGAATTTCTACCTTAGTTCCTGGTGGGAATGTTGAACCATCTGGTCTCTTCGGTGTTACTGTTACATCACCTGTCTTAGGATCTTGTTCAACATCGAGTGTTGGTGTCTTATGAGCTGGCGTTTCAACTGGAACTTCTTCTGTTGGTCTACCTGGTTCTGTAATCTTACCTGTTCCTGGAACTTTACCTTCTGGTAATTCACTGTTNNNNATTTCTACCTTAGTTCCTGATGGGAATGGTGAGCCATCTGGTTTCTTCGGTGTTACTGTTACATCACCTGTCTTAGGATCTTGTTCAACATCTAGTGTTGGTGTCTTACGAGCTGGTGTTGTTACATCTACTGGTTGTGATGGTTTCTTATTAGGTTCTGTTACTTTTCCTTTTCCTGGGATATCTTTCTTAGGAAGTTTGTCATTTGGTACTTCACCTGAACCATTGTCGCCAATCGTAACAGTGATTGTAATTGGGTTTCCATCTTTATCTTCACCAGGGATTTCTACCTTAGTTCCTGATGGGTATGGTTTTCCATCTTCTTTCTTAGGCGTTACTACTGCATCACCATTTGGTTTTTGATTAATTTCAATCTCAACTGGTTGTTCTGTTGTTGGAGCACCTGGTATTATCTTACTTGGTGTTTCAACTGGAACTTCTTCCGTTGGTTTACCTGGTTCTGTAATCTTACCTGTACCTGGTACTTTACCGTCTGGTAATTCNNCCGATTGTTACTGTGATTGGACCATTTTCACCTGGAATTTCTACCTTAGTTCCTGATGGGAATGGTGATCCATCTGGTTTCTTCGGTGTTACTGTTA
This sequence comes from Streptococcus sp. k-90, assembly GCF_013277565.1. Lineage (GTDB taxonomy): Bacteria > Bacillota > Bacilli > Lactobacillales > Streptococcaceae > Streptococcus. The sequence continues at coordinate 1,032 of NZ_VMNE01000024.1, forward strand.
CGTCACCTGTCTCAGGATCTTGATCCAACTCTAGTTTTGGTGTCTTATGAGCTGGTGTTGTTACATCTACTGGTTTTGATGGGTTCTTATTAGGTTCTGTTACTGTTCCTTTTCCTGGAACAGCTTTCTTAGGAAGTTTGTCATTTGGTACTTCACCTGATCCATTGTCACCAATTGTTACTGTGATTGGGTGATCCTTATCTTTACCTGGGATTTCTACCTTAGTTCCTGGTGGATATGGTTTTCCATCTGGTTTCTTAGGTGTTACAATCGCATTTCCATTTGGTTGTTGAGTAATTTCGATTGTAGGAGTTTGAGTTGTTGGTGTCTTAGGATCTGTTCCATTTGTGATTTCTTCCTCATCTGGAATGCCATCGTTGTCATCATCTGGATCAGTCACATCTGGAATGCCATCTCCATCTGTATCACGTTGAATTTTAACTGGAACTTTGACTACAACTTCTTCTGTGCCTTTTTTCAGTTTAACTGGAATTTCGACTGTGCGTTCTTCTTCTTTTGGTTCCCAATTGTCTACTGTTGGTGTTCCTACTAGATTTCCGCCGTTATCAACTGTTAAACCATTTACTGGTTTATCTGTTGTAATCGTTGTACCTGGTTTGTTTGGTGTGATTACCTTAGTATTTGCTGGGACTGGTGTTTTTTCTGGGACAGTTTTTCCTGTTACTGTTCCTGTTAATTTATCCGCTACTTTTGGATTTGCATCTTCTGTATCTGGAATTCCATCGTTGTCATCATCTGGATCAGTCACATCTGGAATACCGTCTCCATCTGTATCGCGTTGAATTTTAACTGGAACTTTGACTACAACTTCTTCTGTACCTTTTTTCAGTTTAACTGGAATTTCGACTGTGCGTTCTTCTTCTTTTGGTTCCCAATTGTCTACTGTTGGTGTTCCTACTAGATTTCCGCCGTTATCAACTGTTAAACCATTTACTGGTTTATCTGTTGTAATCGTTGTACCTGGTTTGTTTGGTGTTACTACCTTAGTATTCGCTGGTACTGGTGTTTTTTCTGGGACAGTTTTTCCTGTTACTGTTCCTGTTAATTTATCTGCTACTTTTGGAGTTGCATCTTCTGTATCTGGAATTCCATCATTGTCATCGTCTGGATCAGTCACATCTGGAATACCGTCTCCATCTGTATCACGTTGAATTTTAACTGGAACTTTGACTACAGCTTCTTCTGGGCCATTTTTCAGTTTAACTGGAATTTCGACTGTGCGTTCTTCTTCTTTTGGTTTCCAATTGTCTACTGTTGGTGTTCCTACTAGATTTCCGCCGTTATCAACTGTTAAACCATTTACTGGTTTATCTGTTGTAATCGTTGTACCTGGTCTATTTGGTGTTACTACCTTAGTATTTGCTGGGACTGGTGTTTTTTCTGGGACAGTTTTTCCTGTTGCTGTTCCTGCTAACTGATCTTGAACAGTGATTCTGATTGATTTGGTTGATGGCGTATTGTTTTTATCGTATGCTGTGATTCGTACTGTATAGAATCCTGTTTTGGCATTCGTAGTTCCTGTAATTTGACCATTTTCGTATTTTAATCCTTGTGGTAAATTGCTTACCTGAATTGGATTATTATCACGCATTCCAACTCCACCTGGATTATCTACAGCTGTTACAGGGATTGGTGTAATTGGTGTGTTTTTAGTTACTGTTGCGCTTTCTGCTGTAATTGTTGGGCCTGTTACGTCTTTTACTGTAACTGGTACATCTACAGTATCACTTGATCCATCTGGATATGTAACTTTAACTACCGCATTTCCTGCATTTCCTGCTGTTGCAGTTGAAGTTGGTTTACTTTGTACCGTTAATGTTCCAGGGCCATAATTTGTTACTTTTGCTTTTACTGCTTCATCTGTGATTGGCTGACCTTGGTTAACTGTTAACGTGTCTCCTGTCGGATTATATTTGCTAGCTTGCTCTTGAACAGTGATTCTGATTGCTTTGGTTGATGGCGTATTGTTTTTATCGTATGCTGTGATTCGTACTGTATAGAATCCTGTTTTAGCATTCGTAGTTCCTGTAATTTGACCATTTTCGTATTTTAATCCTTGTGGTAAATTGCTTACCTGAATTGGATTATTATCACGCATTCCAACACCACCTGTATTATCTACAGCTGTTACAGGGATTGGAGTAATTGGCTCGTTTTTAGTTACAGTTGTATCATTGGCTGTGATTGTTGGTCCTGTTACGTCTTTTACTGTAACTGGTACATTTACAGTATCACTTGATCCATCTGAATAGGTTACTTTTACAACCGCATTTCCTGCATTTCCTGCTGTTGCAGTTGAAGTTGGTTTGCTTTCTACCGTTAATGTTCCTGGTGCATAGTTCTTCACTTTTGCTTTTACTGCATCATCTGTGATTGGCTGACCTTGGTTTACAGTTAACGTGTCTCCTGTCGGATTATATTTGCTAGCTTGCTCTTGAACAGTAATTCTTATTGTTTTTTCTGAAGAATTATTATTTTTATCATATGCTTTAATTTTTACAGTATAGAATCCTGTTTTAGCATTCGTAGTTCCTGTAATTTTGCCATTTTCATATTTTAATCCTTGTGGTAAATTGCTTACCTCAATTGGATTATTATCACGCATTCCAACTCCACCTGGATTATCTACAGCTGTCACAGGGATTGGCGTGATTGGTTCGTTTTTAGTTACTGTAGCATCTGCTGCTGTAATTGTTGGTGCTATCTTATCACGAGATGTTACAGTGAAAGTAAATGTTACTGGTTTAGCTGCGTGACCTGCATTATCAGTAGCCTTAAATGTAATCGTATTCGTTTTACCAACATCTTCTGCAGTTGTTGTAATTGTAATTCGTCTTGATTGTTCAGTATCCGTGTTTGTTAATGGAGTTGCAGATACATTCCCTGTAATAAGTCTACTACTATATTTCGTTGTTAAATCACTAGGATCAAAATTAACATGTTTATCGTCTCTTGCTGTTACTGTGAAGGTTACTTGTTGACCTTCTACTACGTTTTGGCTAGCTGGTGAGATTGTTAATGTAGGTGGTTGGTTATCTGGTGCTTCTGTTGGAGTAACAGGGTTACTTTTATCAGAAGTTACTGTTCCATTACTATTAGTAACTACTGTTTCAGCTTTAAGTGGTTTTCCTGGTAAAGGTTCTTTAACTGTAACTGTAGCAGTCTGTCCATTAGTTGTTCCAGTTCCGATAATTCTATCACCATCGTAAATATTAACTTTAGAATTGTTCGGTACTCCGTTTCCAACATTTACAGTAATTTGTTGATTTGGTAAGCCTTTTTTATGTTCAAGATTTGGTGTAATAATCGGTTGTTTTGGTTTAACGTTTAATGTAACTGTTCCATCTGAACCTGAATTTTTATCTTCTGAACTAGAACCATCTTTATAAGTTGCAATAGATTTATACTTGAATACTCCGGCTTGTGCTGTACTTGGTGAATTATTATCTTTCCAAGTCCAGTTCATACCTGCAGGGAATGATTTTCCATTTTTATGTGTAACATAACCTGAAGATACAGGGTTGATTGGATCTCCTGCATTATCTCCTACTGTTTTTGTAACTGTTAAACCTTTAATTGGATCTTTAGGTGCATCTGGATCATTTTGTAAACGAGTACCTGTTGCCCCCATAATATATGAGTAGCTAGTTCCAGATGCTTTTGTTACGGATGCCGCATATGCACGACCATAAGCATTCGCCTCTGCTTCAGTAATATTATTTTTCAACTTAATCTTCGCATGCATATGCATTGCATAATCGGTACTTTCTCTTCTGACATCTACCCCTAGATAATAAGATAGTCCTGGATAATTACCATTTTTATCTTTAGTAAGTTGATTTAGAGTAGGATCATCTTGGTTATATTTAAATACATCCCATCTTTGATTATTACGAGTCACCCCTGAATTTGGATCATAAAACGTATCTCTATCAGCATTAAAAATACGATATTGCTGACTCCATGGATTTGTGATTGTTGCAGTATTACCATATTGTTCGAATCCTTGGAAACCATCAGAAAGTCTTCTACCTCCAGTATTACGATAACGAGTAAATGTTAAATCCTTTACCGTATTAGATGGATCCATGATATTAAATGGCGCTTGGAAGTAATAGTGTTGTTGATAAGTGTTCTCTGTCATCTTATGTCCATCGTTATTGAAGAACACATCGTAGACAATCCATTTACCTTGACTATCTTCCATGTAGTAGGCTTTGATATCTGTTTTATTTAATGTTAATTCAGGCTCATTATTTCGAGTTCTTCTGCCTCCGTTTTTGTTAGGGTCAACAGAAGCAAAATATTTAATATTTGCTAAGGCTCCTGAACTAATCTGACCATTTGCTCTAAAACTTGTTCCTTGACCCATGCTCTTGCCATTACGTGAGTCACGAGCACCTGAAGTCAAACGTGTTGTAGCGTTTTTAACAGAGTTAAACATTCTCTTCACACGTTTTGTCATATCTTCAACATCGTTCAGAGAAACTGTTGTATTTTCAAGAACACCTTGAGCCAAGCCCAATAGTTCATTGGCTTTTTCAAGAACTTCTTTGCTAGTCTCCTGCTCAGGCAATTCCAAAACAGCTGCCTGCAATTGATCTACAGATACTTTCAAAGTATCTTTTTTAGCTGATACAGTTTGACTCTCTTCGCTGGCGCTTACTTCAGGAGAAGTTTGACTTGCTAGATTGTCGGCTGGCTTCTCAGTTTTATCTGCTTGTTTATCAACTTGAACCTCAGTTGCTTCCTTAGCAGCTGATACGACTGTCACATCTTTAGACAAGAGTTCTACAAGTTCATCGATATCCTTTTGAGCTAGCTCAGAACTTTCTAGGGCTTCTTTCCCTTTTTGAAGTCTGTCTGTAACAGGCGATACTACTGACTCGTCAAGGTTTAATTTAGTTGAAAGAAGAACATTTAATTCTTCAACTACTTTTTTCAACTTGGCTTTATCAACTGTAGACGCGCCAGGTGTAGCAGTTGTAAGCGCTTGATTTTCTGCGTCTACATTTTTTTCAGTAGTGTCTGTACTCTCTTGAGGCAACTTGGCCTCATCTTTAGGGTTTACTACACCCGCATTAAGTTGTGAAGTCTTGTCAACTAGACTATCCGCACTCGCAACGCGGGCACCCAAAAACATCAGCGCTGCAACAGCAACTGAAGCCGCACCGAAACTATATTTACGAATAGAAAAGCGCAAAACTTTTTCACGTTGCTGGCGCTTTATTCTATTGAGCGAATTTGACTTATTTTCCATTGTTCCTCCTTATGTTAAAACACAAAATCAAATTAAAAGTATTCTTCATGGCTACACTTCTTATAGTAACGCACCCATGAAGCCTACTATGATGAGCATGTTTACACATCACAGCTATCACAGCTATCACAGCTATCACAGCTATCACAGCTATCACAGCTCGATTATACCATTTTTAATATATTTACACAAGACAAAACTGTTTTATTCCATAGAATAAAGGATAAATTGTTTAACTATACACAAAATGTTATTATGTTATATTTTGAATACAACAAACTCTCTAGCTTTAAAATAAATCTGTAACCACCTATCGTATCAGATAATTCATCGTCATTTTTAATAGTAAAAAATAATCACCTAAAAAATTTAATGGTAACAAATGACTCACTCCATATCCCAATTAATAGCGTATCCAATTGAGAGCTTCTTAGTACAAAGATTAGCATCTACTTTCCAAAAACACAACAACGGCCTTGTACCTCTTAAAACGAGGAACAAAGCCGTTGTTTAATCTTTTCCATTCATTGTCCACTTAACAATGAACAGTTCATATTCTGACTAAATGTTTAGTCTTCTTTTTTCTTGCGAGCTACAAGTCCAAATCCACTCAATAGTCCAAGAAGTCCTAGAGATGCAAGAGCCGCATTTGATTCTGTTCCTGTATTTGGCAATACATTTTGAGAATCATTTGACTTAGCTCCATTATCAACAGTAGTCTTAGTATCTACCTGATTTGCATTCGGAGTAACTGCATTTGGAGTTGGAGTAGCTGGTGCCGGTTTATCTTGACCAGAATCTCCATTAGTATCAGGTTTGACTGGCGTATCAGGTGTCACTGGTGCAACTGGATTTGTATCTGTTGGTGTTGATGGTGTGACTTTACCTGGTGTTGTTACATCAGGAACTTCAACTGTTGGTTGACCTGGTTCTGTAATCTTAGCTGTACCTGGTACTTTACCTTCTGGTAATTC
>NZ_VMNE01000025.1:0-509 GCF_013277565.1 Streptococcus sp. k-90
AAGTGACTTGGTCAACCAAGGATTCACCCCAGTGAAACCAGACGAGAAAGTTCCAGTTAAAGACAAAGCGCACTTAACTCCAGAAGAGAAAAAACAAGTGGAAGACAAAGTCAAAGCGAAGAACCCAGGTAAGGAAGTCACTGTAGGCGAAGACGGCACCGCAACGTTGAAAGATCCAACAACCGGCATCAGCCACCAAATTCCAGGAAGTGACTTGGTCAACCAAGATTTCACCCCAGTGAAACCAGACGAGAAAGTTCCAGTTAAAGACAAAGCGCACTTAACTCCAGAAGAGAAAAAACAAGTGGAAGACAAAGTCAAAGCGAAGAACCCAGGTAAGGAAGTCACTGTAGGCGAAGACGGCACCGCAACGTTGAAAGATCCAACAACCGGCATCAGCCACCAAATTCCAGGAAGTGACTTGGTCAACCAAGATTCACCCCAGTGAAACCAGACGAGAAAGTTCCAGTTAAAGACAAAGCGCACTTAACTCCAGAAGAGAAAAAACA
>NZ_VMNE01000026.1:0-17300 GCF_013277565.1 Streptococcus sp. k-90
CCACTATAACCGATCAATACAGCCCAACCTTCAGCAGTTGACTGAACATGTTTAGCTGTCTGAACGTTAAAAGAGATCTGGAGCACTACCACTAATACTGTCAAAATCGAATACCAAAGCCATTTTTTTCTTGGAATGTGAAAGAGATAACCATGACCTGTCTTAACCAGAATCCAAATCATGACTCCGCTAAATAGTAAACTCAAGATATTTTGAATCCAGACGAAATTGCCAATCTGGGAAGAAAATTGCCAATAATTTTGGACGATATACGTCAGCTGAGCAAGACCAAATACGAAAAATAAGTAAGAGAAAACTGCACTTATTTTGAATAGAAGTTGATACTTTTTCATAAAAATCCTTTCCACTATGACCTCCCCTTGTTAGGCTCTACTGCTGTAAGATTAAGAAGACAGTTTGTTCTTTTTAAGGCTAACCTGACTACTAGATAATAGATACATTAAGGCATTAAAGACAATGAAAATATGTCCATAGAATAAAATCAACCTCGCATCCAAACCAAGATAAAGTTTGACCATCAAAAAGATGAGCAAAAGAATTTGAAACCATACCGTTTTTCCAAAAATAAATTTAAAGCGATTTCGAATATCTACTTCCTTGATTTTTACCGCCACCCCTTTATTAGCAAGAAGGAAAACGCCTGCTTCAAACAAGCCACTGTAGAGAACAATCCACCCAATCGATACATTAGAGATTTGTAAAAATGTCCCTAAAAGAATATTCAACATACTACTCAAGAAAATAACAAGAAATAATCTGTATTTCATATTAAATACCTCCATTCATTTATTTCACTAACAATTTAATAGAGCCTTCTACTCAAATATCCTGTCAGAAAAGGATAGAAAGCTACTTTTTATAATACTTCAAGCCCCAAATGAGTAAAAGCATGATAATCAAGCAGAGAATGGCACCAATATAGGCTATTAATTGTTGATAGGATTCTCCTGCTGTGATACCTCTATACAAACAAATAATAGACATAAAACCTGCCAAGCCGATATACATGAGTTGATTGGTTCTAGGACTAACCAAATCATCATCTTCAAACTCTCTTATCCTCATCTCCCTAGTGAGGTAAACAGTGACCAAAATGGAAGCTAAGTTAATAACCACTAAAAGAAATTGGAAAATTAAAGAAAAATTTAAAAACTGACGAGATAGAAATAGATAAGTAGAGATAAGTAAGGGCAACTGCCCTAGGAACAATCTCGCAAGGAAGATGGTCTGTTTTTTAGCAAGAAAAGTTTTCATTTCTTTGCTCCTTTCTTTTTCATTAAAGCAAAATAAATCATAACTGCAATCACATAGGCTATGGTATAAAATAAATGATACCAAATACTCTCCCTAAGCGGATAAAGAAAGATGGACATGATTAGATACAAGATGAAAATGACAAGTATTTTTTTCTTCATAAAATTTCCTCCTAAATGTATTCTTTATCTGAGTTGAGCTAGAACCTTTACACTGCTAGTATAGCACTCATTTTGACCTTGGATCACTGAAATCATAAATGGTCATCAAAACATCTTGAATTGTTAAAAATTTAAAAAGCAAGCATGAAAAACACACTTGCCCTATGGAAACTTAACAATGTGAAAATACAAAATAGAAAACTATTCACCCTCACTTTCGTCTGTTCTGATAGATTCTCATGATTGCAACAAGGATACAGGCTGTCCCACTTGCCAAAGCGACAAGGGTAATGATAATGTTGAGGATTTCAGGCGTACTCCCTATTCTGTTGATAAGACGGAGTAGGGATATAACTGTCAACTGAATCAGGAGTATTGATTCTACTCTTACCATTGAAGTAAGTCTGTTTTCAACTGCATATAAAAAGGCTGGTAGCAAAACACAGGCTATAGCAATCACAAACAGGTTGCTCCCTGTTTCTTCTCCCTTGTTCACCACGGAAATCATGAGAAGATTTGATGCTATAATCAACGTAGAACAGATGATAAAAAAGGATTTCTTATTCATTTATGATACCTCAGATACTCTGGTAAAAGTCAGGCTCAATAAAGACAAACTTTGTCTGTTAACTTCTACCAATTTTTTCACAAATTTTCTAATGACCAACCGGCAGCAAGTGAACCGTTAAAACCTGACGAAAGACTTGATCTTGACAGGTGGTATTTAGACTGGTATTAGGATGGCTTTCCACAATCTTCATGACGGTATAGAGACCAACTCCTCTCTCCTCCCCTTTAGAACTGGCTCCAAAGGAGAAAATCTCAGAAATATCTATCCCCTCTTCTTTGATGGCATTTTCGATGATAAAGGTCTCCTGTGCCCCATTTTTTAAAAAGGCGATTGAAACGTGAAGTTGACTGGCCTCTACACTAGCTTCAATAGCATTGTCACAAAGGATAGACACAATGGTTAGAAAATCAAGTAGACTCATCCCCTCGACCTGAATCTCTTCAGGAACTTCGACATTAAAGACTATGTTCTTATCTCTAGCTTTTAGAAATTTTCCAGCTAGGAGACTTTTGAGGGCACGATCCCGAACATTCACTAGTCGTCCAAGGTCATATTTATTATCCTGCAATTTTTCACTAGAATCCTTTAAGACCGAGTCGTAGACCTCTTTTATCTGCTCCATATCCTCCTCTTCAATACCCAGACGTAAACTGGTCAAGAGATTGGTATAATCATGCCGAAAACTCCGTACTTCCTTGTAAAGTTCCTCTATATGCCGACTATAGCGTTCCATATCTCTGTAGCGCAAGACCTGCTCTTGGTCCAGTCTCTCATGAAGTTTGTCCTTCAAATAGGTATCCAATTTCTTGATCATCCCCATAAAAAAGAGCAGGTAAAAGACTAGGATGAGATGGCGAACAGTCGTTGATTGAATACCTTGTTCATATTCAAAGAAAGACAGACTTTGCATCACTAGATAGTAAGCCCCCATTATCCAGTTAATCTTAGTCAGGGACTTTTGAAAAGCTTTATCTAGAATCTCCTTTCTCAAGTTAGTGAAATCATAGTCCAACCATTTCAAAAAGATTAAAACTATGAAGCAAACGAATATCTTCATCAGTAAAAAGATAGGATTGCTATCTTTATCTACAATTACTTGTCCCAAAAATGGAAGCACAAAATAGGAGACTCCTCTATAAAAGAGATTCACCAATATCATTGGAAAGAGACCATAAAAGAAAAGGAGTTTTTTAGGAAGCCCTCTTAACAATAAGAAAGACAAGCCTATGCCGTACAAGGGTTCCATAAAATAAAATAGGAAACTATCTCCTACTATATAGCCAATCATTAAAAAAACAAAGGCCAACAGTATCTTAAAAAGAAAGGCTTTAAAAATCCTCTCAAAAGTGAGACCAATTCCATCCACCTTAAAGAAAATGACAATTTCTAGTCCATGAGTAACAAGTGTATACAATAATATCCAAGTAATATTCATAAACTCTCCTAGCTCAATGCAAGTTATTGATAGCCTCAGACACTTCCCTGACCTTATAACGCGCTATCAGACAGCTTCCACCATTGGGGAAGTAAAGAAGTTTTTCTTTCTTATCCAAACGAACCACATTGGCAGGATTAATGAGAAAAGAGCGATGGCACTGCAAGAGACGAGGCTCCTGCTTGAAAACCTCCTCTAAACTCGCTGTAAATTCCAGCCTGTCCGTCTTGGTATAGAGAATAACACGATGGGCTCTGGGCGACGTTTCGAGATAATAAACCTCTTTAAAAGGATACTGGAATTGGGCAAATTTTGATTTAAAGTAAAAGCAATCTTCCGCTAGACTCTTACTGTCTTGACCATTGGCATAGAGGAGGGCTGTCTCGATCCGAGATTCAAATTCCTCTGCCGAAAGGGCCTTATCAATATAGTCCAAAGCAGACACTTGGTAGCGAAAGGACAGGGGCATAAACTCCGAGTGAGTCGTCACAAAGACGATGAGAGCATAGGGGTCTCGATCCCGAATCTTTCTAGCTACTTCTAGCCCTTTCATCTCCTCGTTTCGAATCTCAATATCCAAAAAGAATAGCTGATGGGCCCCCTTCTCATGCACCTCTGACAGCAGCTGGTCTGGTTTGCCAAAAACTTCAAAAGAACTGGGAGTGATATGATGTTCCTTCAAGAGTTTCTCAATCGTTGTTTCAATTCTAGCTTGTTGGGAAAAATCATCTTCTAAAACAAATATTCTCATCTTCTTACTCTCCTTCTTTCAACCATTTTTGACGAATTTCTCTATAGCGACGTCTGGCATACTTGACAGCGTATTGACCTTCTTCTCCAAGAAAAAGGATTCTTTCTTGAAAATCAATCGATTTTACTTTATCAAGATTGACCAAACAATTTCGATGACACCTCATCAAGTTTTCCCCATATTGGTTCTCAAGATTACTTAAATTTTGAACCATATTAAAACTAGCCTCTTCTGTAACAATCTGTACGGTATGGGCTTTAGTTGGATGTGCTTGGATATAGTAGATATCGTCGACGTTTACTTTATAGACTGTTTTCTGTGTCTGAATAATCATATGTTTCATTGGATTCTCCTCCTAAGAAAAGAATAACAGAAAAAATTTAACACAAGCACACCCAATCCTAAACAGGCCTTCAACGCTCCTGAAAGGTAGCTTGTTCCTCAAATAAGCATGATAATCTTACCACTATTTTATCATAAAATTCACTCAGCGCAATTCAAGACATTTCAATGACAATTAAAGATTTGAATAAAAAAAAAGAGTTAAAAGTGATAAACTATGATTATAGAAAGACTATGTTTGCAATAACTTTAAAAATCATCAAAAAAGGAGGGCTGCATATGATTTATTCACATCCACCATGATTAACACCCTATAAATATACTCTATTGCAATTGACGTAAATATAACAAGGAGAAAATTATGGCCAAGTCAAATAAAACAAAACAATTAACATCAATCGAACTTTCTCATATAAATGGCGGTAGTATTCCATATGGATGGTATTCTCCGTTTCATATAATTAGCGATAATGTACTATGTAGAAATGGATATTCATATAATAAAGCTAATCTTGATAATGGTAAATGTATCATTGATTGGGGCAACATAGTTGGCAATGTTGCTAATAATATAGGTGCCTCACTAGGAGATTTACACAATCCCTTACCTTAAAATATAAATTATATAGGAGGTCACGTAAATGACAAACCCAATCAAAACAGCTCAGACTTTGATTACGGACTTAAACAAAGCCTACCAAGCATGCAAACAGGCAACAGCTGACGACGTCCGCTTTCAGGAGCAATTAAACTCTATTCTTGGTTTTCTAGCCAAGGCTGAGACTGTGGATAATCGAGTCTTGATTGAACTGGAAAAATTTTACCAGACTTCCAGTCTTCTCATGGGACTCAGCGCCCTCAATCCAGATGCTCCTACTCGCGCCGCTTGGCGGGCCTATGACCGCTTCCACTTTGACCAAGTCAAGACCAAGTTGAGTCTCTACGGACCAACCATTATCTTGTAGAAAATAAAAGAAGTTGAGACAAACTGAACTCAACTTCTTTTTTAGTGTCGTATAGGCAATGCTAGTCCTGCATCTGACGTTTTACCTGATAAGGTAAGTACAAGACTAGTAAAACCAAACCAGCTCCCAGCAAGGCTAGAAGGGCTAATTTTTCTTGGAAAGTCACAAGGCCGACGACTAATTCCACAAGTAAAACAAAACTGGTCAATCCTCGGACTACCGCCTGCAAACCTTTTTCCTTTTGCCCCTTGTCCAGCGGAAAGAGTTGGGTCAAATACTGGTAGTCAAAGGCATGATAGAGGGCCAATAACTGGAAGAGCAAGAGGTAGTTAAAGAGAACCACCACTGCTGTCGCAATCCAAGCCTGCTCGATAAAGACCTGCGCCAGTATGGAAAGCAAGAGAAGACGGAGACTGAGGGCAAAGAGATCTCCATTTCGCAGATAAGAACGCAGATAGAGATTTTGCCAAATCTTCCCAGGCACCTTCTGAACAGCCTTTAGGATAAAGTCCAGATAGGCACGACGCTTGACGCTGTTTGAAATTCCCTTGACCTGGGTAAAGAGAGCAAAGAAACGAAGCAAGACTTGCTTACGCTTACTTTCTTGGGAAATGACAAAGTCCCAATCAAGACCAGTTTCAGTGAAAAATTTGCTGGCCTTTTGACGAAAGAGCAGATATTTCCCTACCCCAAATAAAGGCACATAGATCAGAAAAACTGGCAAGCCATAACCCATGGCCAAAAATAAAGGCGCAAATAAAAGCAAGAAAAGGGTCTGGACAAAGAGCCAAAAGAATAGGGAAATGCCAGTTTGACGCTTGAGATGGAGCTTGATTTCCTCTTCTCCAACTAAGAGAAAGAGCTTGTCTGGAGCCTCCATATAGGTGGCAATTCCACCCCAAAGCAAAAGTAAAACAGAGGTAATTCCTATAAACAAAAGGATCGGCCAATGATTTTCAGGAAAATGTTGCAAGAGTTGACTGTACTGGTAGGCTAGAAAGCCCAGCAGAACAAGCAGGAATAAGACAAAGTGGTCATTGAGAACATAGCGCAGATAACCAAGACACTCCTTACGAAAAGCCTGCTTTCTCTTTAAAAACAAGTCTTTCATAGGTCCTCCTCTTTGGTCAGCGCCAAGTAAATGTCATTCAAACTAGCCTCAGGCATATCAAAGGCTTCGCGCAGTTGCAGGAGATTCCCCTTGGCACGCACCTCTCCCTTATGGAGAATGACAAAGGCATCACACATCTTCTCCGCCGAATCCAGCACGTGAGTACTCATGAGAATAGACTTACCCTTTTGCTTTTCCACTTCCAAAAGCTGAATCAAGTCTGCAATAGCCAACGGATCAAGACCAAGGAAAGGCTCATCCACGATAAAGAGACTCGGATCCACCACAAAAGCACAGATAATCATGACTTTCTGCTTCATCCCTTTTGAAAAATGAACTGGAAACCAGTCTAATTTCTGGTCCAGACGGAACATTTTTAACAAAGCTTCTACTCGATCAAAAGCCACTTTTTGCTCAATACCATAAGCCATGGCAACTGTTTCGATATGCTCTCTGAGGGTCAATTCCTCATACAGGCTAGGTGTCTCGGGAATGTAACCAATCTGCTTGCGGTAGCTAGTCGCATCTTCTTGCAGGGTCAAGCCATTGATATTGATGGAACCACTATAAGGTGTCAACAGACCGATAATCTCATTGATTGTCGTTGATTTCCCAGCACCATTGAGACCAATCAAACCAACCAACTGTCCACTTTCAACAGTAAAAGACACATCTTTCAAGACAGGGACATGGACATAGCCACCTGTCAGATTTTTAATTTCTAACATATTTTCTCCAAATCTGGTATAATGTAGCTATATTATATCAAAATTCAATACAGTAGAGGTAGATTTTATGTCAGATTGCATTTTTTGTAAAATCATCGCAGGGGAAATCCCTGCTTCAAAAGTATATGAAGATGAGCAGGTTCTTGCCTTTCTTGATATCTCTCAAGTGACACCAGGACATACCTTGGTCGTGCCAAAAGAACACTATCGTAATCTTTTGGAAATGGACGCTACTAGCGCCAGCCAACTCTTTGCCCAAGTGCCAAAAGTGGCTCAAAAAGTCATGAAAGCTACCAAGGCTGCTGGCATGAATATCATTGCCAACTGCGAAGAAATCGCTGGTCAAACCGTCTTTCATACCCACGTTCACCTTGTACCTCGTTACGGTGCGGACGATGACCTCAAGATTGATTTTATCGCCCACGAACCAGACTTTGACAAACTTGCTCAAGTCGCTGAAACCATCAAAAACGCCTAAGGAGTTGCCATGAAATTATCCAACCTACTGCTATTTGCAGGAGCTGCAGCCGGAAGTTATCTGGTCACAAAAAATCGTCAAACCATCACAGATGAAGTCTTGAATACAACTGACCGCGTTCAAGCTATCAAGGACGATGTGGATATTATCCAAAATAGCCTGCAAATCATCGACCAGCAAAAAGAACTCATCAAGGAATACCAAGAAGACCTGACTTACAAGTTTAAGGTCTTGGAAAAGGATATCCAGACTAGACTAGCTGTGATCAAAGAAACACAGGAAATTGAAGATAAGTAAAAAGAGCCCGACGGCTCTTTTTGCTTTATTCTCCTTCAAATGCATCTTTAATATGGTCAAAGAAGCCCTTTTTCTTTGGATTGACTTTTAAATCACCAGCAGCTGCGAATTCTTTCAAAGCTGCTTTTTGGCGGTCGTTCAAGCCTGTCGGTGTTACGACATTAACAGTAACGTATTGGTCACCAACTGCACCACCACGAAGGCTAGGAGCTCCCTTGCCACGTAGGCGGAATTTCTTTCCAGTCTGAGTTCCCTCTGGGATAACCAATTCAACATCACCATGAACAGTTGGGATATCAACTGTGTCACCAAGAGCTGCTTGAACAAAATTGAGGTTGAGATTGTAGAAGATAGTCGTTCCTTCACGTTCAAACTTGTCGCTGGCTTCCACAGAAACCACCACGTACAAGTCACCGTATGGTCCACCGTTAAATCCTGCTTCACCCTGACCAGCTAAGCGAATTTGTTGACCAGTTTCCACACCAGCAGGGATTTTTACATGTACACTATGGGCTTGTTTTTCATGACCTGTTCCGTGACATGTTGTACATGGATCTTTAATTTCTTTTCCACGACCATGACAGACATCACAGGTTACTTGACGACGCATCATACCAAGAGGAGTTTGTGTATCAACGTTAATGACACCAGCACCATGACAGCGTCCACAAGTGACTGGACTTGTTCCTGGCTTAGCACCAGAGCCATTACATGTACGACAGCTTGCTTCACGGTTGTATTTAACTTCTTTTTCAGCTCCAAAAATAGCTTCTTCAAAAGTCAAATTCACACGGTATTGGAGGTCATCCCCCTGACGAGGAGCGTTTGGATTACGCGAAGCACCTCCTCCGCCGAAGAAACTTGAGAAGATGTCCTCAAAACCACCGAAGCCACCTGCTCCGTTGAAACCGCCGAAACCACCAGCACCACCAAAGCCACCGTTAGCTCCTGCAGCACCATATTGATCATAGGCAGCACGTTTTTGGTCGTCACTCAAAGTCTCATAGGCTTCTTGAACTTCCTTGTACTTTTCCTCAGCACCAGGCTCCTTATTGATATCTGGGTGATATTTTTTGGAAAGCTTACGATAAGCCTTTTTGATCTCGTCTGCCGAAGCGTTTTTTGACACCCCCAGACGATCATAAAATTCAGTATTGTTCATAATTCAAGATACAAAGGGCGTCAGCCGGACACAGCCAAAAAAGGAGTTTTGACGACGGACGCTTGCGTCCTAGAAAAACTATCTTTTTGGCACAGTCCGTAGCCCGTGTTCAGTTACTCGAACACCCTTATTCCTTTCTGTTAATATTGCGGAATAAAACCTCAATCTAGGTCGGGTTCAATTCCTTTCTTTTATATTGAGTAAGAAAGCTCAGAGTGTGAGTTCAATTCCCTGAACACCCTTATTCCTTTCTATAATTTTCATGTAAATCTTTAGAGGCTGTTTTCTATACTCTGCTTTACTTGATTAAACTCTTCATCTGATAGAGTAAATATCAAATCCTCTTCAGCATACTCGTTCTGTTCTTTAAAATAGTTGTCCGTATTCTCTGCCAACCCTAAACCGAAAATCACTTTTCTTGCAAACTCTTGATGTGCAAAACCAATAGCCGTAATGATTTGTTTATCTTGGACAAGAACTTTCGGTTGGAAATTCTCACGTGGAAGAAATTCAAAATAATCAAAGAAGTTTTGCCAAATTCCACCTGTAAATTTCGTGTCGTTCAACAAGCCTGCTTTCGCCAATAAAAGAGGCGCTGAAGAAATGGCTGCAATTAGGATATCCTGCTCATTAAGACTTCTCAAAAACGAGATCAATTTCTCATCTTGTAGAGTAGAACCTATATTTACCATTCCTGGCAAAATCACACAAGAATAATCTTCTATGCGGATCTGATCCAATGTTTTCGTCGGTTGACAGGGCAAACCATCCTCAGAGACCACCATCGAATTCTCAGAAGCTACATAATCAATCGTGATATCAAAAGACAGAGCTAAAGTACTCGTTAAAGTGGTTATCTCATAAAGAGAAAAATTAGGATAAATGATACAAAGTACTTTTTTCATACGCAACATCCTCTATTTTATCGAAAAACAGAGGCTGGGTTGCAACCTCTGGATTTCTTCCTATCATTACGACGTTCGAGTTTTAAAAATCAAACTAGTAATGCTAAATCGAGCACTCCCTAACCTCTTGGTGAAAAAGACAAATCTTCCTAGAAACTAAAGTTTCTGCGTCAGATTTCCTATTTTCACTGTGAGGTTTTAACGGGCTTTGCATCTTATTTCTCAGTAAACTCTCCGTCTACGACGTCATCGCCTGCGTTTCCTGTGGCTTGTGCGCCTTCTGCTCCTGCTTGAGCTTGTTGCGCTGCTGCGGCTTGTTCGTAGAGTTTAACAGCAAGTCCTTGAGCTTTTTCGTTCAATGCTTCAAGTTTTGCTTTCATATCGTCCAAGTTGTTATCTTCTTGAGCTTTCTTAAGGTCATCAAGGGCAGCTTGGGCAGCGTCACGTTCTGCATCGAAGCCTTTGCCTTCAGTTTCTTTAATTGTCTTTTCAGTCGCAAAGATTGCTTGGTCTACTTCGTTACGAAGGTCTACTTCTTCTTTACGTTTTTTATCTGCTTCAGCGTTTGCTTCTGCATCTTTCATCATGCGGTCGATTTCTTCGTCTGTCAAACCTGAGTTAGATTGGATGACAATAGTTTGTTCTTTTTGAGTTCCAAGGTCTTTGGCCTTAACAGACACGATACCGTTCTTGTCGATATCAAATGTTACTTCGATTTGAGGAATTCCACGAGGTGCAGCTGGGATATCTGTCAATTGGAAGCGTCCAAGAGTCTTGTTATCTGCTGCCATTGGGCGTTCACCTTGAAGAACGTGGATATCAACGGCTGGTTGGTTGTCTGCTGCAGTTGAGAAGACTTGTGATTTAGATGTTGGAATAGTAGTGTTGCGGTCGATGAGTTTTGTAAATACCCCACCCATTGTTTCGATACCAAGTGACAATGGTGTTACGTCAAGAAGGACAACGTCTTTGACATCACCAGTAATCACACCACCTTGGATCGCAGCACCCATAGCAACTACTTCGTCAGGATTTACTGATTTGTTTGGTTCTTTACCAGTTTCAGCTTTAACAGCTTCTACAACGGCTGGGATACGAGTTGAACCACCAACAAGGATAACTTCGTCGATTTCTGACAAGCTCAAACCTGCATCTGAAAGGGCTTGACGAACTGGAACTTTTGTACGTTCTACAAGGTCACGAGTCAAATCGTCAAATTTCGCACGAGTCAAAGTCATTTCCAAGTGAAGAGGTCCAGCTTCACCAGCAGTGATAAATGGCAGGCTGATTTGTGTTGAAGTTACACCAGAAAGGTCTTTCTTCGCTTTTTCAGCTGCATCTTTCAAACGTTGCATTGCCATCTTGTCAGTAGACAAGTCAATACCGTTTTCTTTCTTGAATTCTGCTACCAAGTGGTCGATGATTTTTTGGTCAAAGTCGTCACCACCAAGTTTGTTGTCCCCTGCAGTTGACAATACGTCGAAGACACCGTCACCCAATTCAAGAATAGATACGTCGAATGTACCACCACCAAGGTCGAATACCAAGATTTTTTCTTCTTTGTCAGTCTTGTCCAAACCGTAAGCAAGAGCTGCTGCAGTTGGTTCGTTGACGATACGTTCTACTTCAAGACCAGCGATTTTACCAGCGTCTTTTGTTGCTTGACGTTGAGCGTCGTTGAAGTAAGCTGGAACTGTGATAACTGCTTTAGTTACTTTTTCACCAAGGTAGTCCTCAGCATAACCTTTCAAGTATTGAAGAATCATAGCTGAGATTTCTTGTGGAGTGTATTCTTTTCCGTTAGCAGAAACTTTTTCAGAAGTCCCCATCTTAGATTTGATAGAGATGACTGTATCTGGATTTGTAACTGCTTGACGTTTTGCAGCATCACCAACGATGATTTCTCCGTTCTTGAATGATACTACAGATGGAGTTGTGCGGTTTCCTTCTGGGTTTGCGATGATTTTGCTTTCAGTTCCTTCAAGAACTGCAACTGCTGAGTTTGTTGTACCTAAGTCAATACCGATAATTTTAGACATGTGTTTTTCTCCTTGTTATTTTAATTCTAATTTTGATTTTTTTGATATTCCCCTTAAGTGGTGGGGACGTGAGCAACTCCCTACGGGATTTCATCACTTATTTTTGAGCCTATTGTCTCAAAAATCCCCTGTTTCAGTAGCAAAAGCTACTGAAACTTTCACCACGGCGGGCAATATCTTCCTTGCAAGCCTCCGGCTTGCTTTTTATCTTTCTTTCATAGTTTAGTGTCGTTTCGGACAAGTTTTCAATGTATTTATGTTACGACACGAGGAGTCGAAATCGATATTATTTCGACGACGAGTTAGTAAGGAGGCTAGGCAAACGCCATAGCGATTGCCGTTTTCTGACGAGTTGCTTTAGCTACCGTCAGAATTGCCTAATCGAACACGCCCTAAGCTCTGGGTAAAAAAGATAGATTTCCTTGTGTTCATCGAACACTTCGTCAATCTCCTATTTTTACTGTGAGCTTTTTACGGGCTTTGTATCCTAGTTATAAACCACCACCATGGCTGGGCGCAGGATGCGGTCATGGAGTTTGTAGCCTTTTTGGAAGACTTGTGCAATGGTGTCTGCTGGGTGTTCATCGTCTGCTGGGAGAGTTTGGATGGCCATATGATAGTTATGGTCAAATTCGCCGTCAGCTGCGATTTCTTCGATTCCTTCTTCTTTCAAAGCGTGAATCAAGCTTTCTTGCACCATCTCCAATCCTTTTTTAACATCGTCTGTCAAACCTTCAACTGCGAGTGCACGCTCAAGGTTGTCAAGAGATGGTAAGATTGCTTTTGCCAAATCCTGACTACGGTAACGTTGCAAGTTTTGACGCTCTTCATTGGCACGGCGTTGGATGTTTTGCATTTCTGCATGAGCGCGAAGGTATTTGTTTTCGAACTCATCCGCACGTTCATTTGCCAAGTCCAACTCAGACTTTTCAGGAGTTGTTTCTTCTACCGTTTCCACAACTTCCTCTTCTTGAACTTCTTCATTTTTTATATCTTGGGCCATTTTCGCCTCCTTTAATGATTTCAATCTTAATGTACTTCGTAATGATTACTGCTGAGGTAGCGGTAAAAATCTGTCAACTTCATGGTCAAAACACGATTGACCACATTGACTTGGTTGATTAGCTGTTGGTAATCCAGATTGACTGGACCGATAATGGCTAGAATTCCAACTCCTCGATAAGGAATGAGGAACTTGCTACTAATCACCGCTAGGTCAGCTAGACAGGACTCTTGACTGTCTGCAACACGAACGTTTTGCATCTGATCTTCATGCAGCCCCTCACGAATTTCCAGGGCCACCTTTTGCGGTTGGTCAAAGAACTGATAAGCTGCCAGATTGGCAAAATTCAAGAGATTGACCTTGCCCGCCACCACAATGTTTTCGTTAAACATTTCTTTAAAGATGTGTTCAAAGAGATCCATGACATTGTCCGTTGTTGTAAAGTAACGCTGGATAATCTGCGGAATCTCTGTCCGAATCTTGTAGTGGATATCTAGAACGGTGTGACCGAGGAAACGTTCCTGAATGATATTCTTCAGTTTCAGCAAATCCTCCTGCAAAAAGTTCCTTGGAATCAGAAACTGACTGGTAACCGTTCGCGACTCGTCTAAGGTGAATACTGCCAAGGCTGTATGTTGCCCCAAAACAACGATATCAAAGGCTGTCAAACGTTGCCTGCTCGGTTCAACATCTAGTGCTACTACCGTACAGCCACTCAGGTCTGTCAGTAGGTTAGCGGCCTCTTGCAGAATATCCTCCAGTTTGAAGAATTCCTGATCAAAGGCTTTAACAATCTCATAAACCTCATTTTCAGCCAGTCGGTCAAAATCCAGTGAGTGTTTCACATAGTACTGAAAACCAGCAACACTTGGCATCCGACCACTTGAAGTATGAGCCTTTTCAAGCAAACCTTGCTTTTCTAGAGCCGCCATGTCATTACGAATGGTTGCGCTGCTAGAGTTAATAGACTCTTGCAAGGCTTTGGATCCGACAGGTTCGTGCGTTTTGGTAAAAATGTCAATAATCAGATTTAAAATATCCTGTTGACGCTCTGTAACCATCTCATCACTCCTCTCTGTCTGATCGATTAGCACTCGATACCCTCAAGTGCTAACTTATGATTCTATTATACACCCTTAGAAGAGAATGTCAAGATAAAAACTCAAAAAATTAGCACTCTTTTGTAAAGAGTGCTAAAAATCAGTCTGAAGACCTAGAAACTTACTGTTTATCTACTAGGTATTTTCTTTTTAGTCTGAAATAACCATAGATTAGATAGGAAATCAGAAAAGCATACAAAACAAAAATAATGAAGAAAGACATAGAAAGATCTTCTCTAAACGGACTCATACAAACAACAAGACCACCTAAGAAAGTA
Source organism: Streptococcus sp. k-90 (assembly GCF_013277565.1). Taxonomy (GTDB): domain Bacteria; phylum Bacillota; class Bacilli; order Lactobacillales; family Streptococcaceae; genus Streptococcus. The sequence goes on from NZ_VMNE01000026.1 coordinate 14,602, forward strand.
GCTGTACATGAACGAAGTCTATATCGCATAACTTCCCATCTGAGCCCCTTACTCATATAGACTTGATCCTCTGAAAGTAGATCAGAAGCTGGTTTACGAAAAATTGAACAAAAACCTGTTTCTATCAATTCCCAACCTCTATTTCTAAAATCTTGCAGTTCATGCTTATACTTTTTAAGAAATCTAGAATCATAGATACAGTAGATAACATCGTCTGGTTGACATTGGTCAAAATAGAACAAACCAAAACGACTCGCTCTATACCTCCAACCTTCCAAGTGCATCTCATGTAAATATTCTTCTTTCTTATCCAAATCAAGAATAGTGAAAATCCGAAATTGTACTCTGCTATTCATTGTCTAACCTCCAAATTAGAATACATATACGGCTTTATTTATCGGATAATTCTTTCCACTTTTGAAACAATTTCCAAAAAATATAAGAAATCTGAATCACAAAAACTATCAATAAAACCCAATCTATTATGAAAATCAAAAACACTTCCCAACTGAAATAACTACCTCTACCGAGGAACTTTGAAAAAATCGGTAGTAGAGCTGCAAAGAGAAGTAAAATAGGAAGCATCCGCATTGTTAAAATGCGTTTGACCATAGCTAACTTCCCGGTCGCATCATTATAGATTTCAAACTCCGCATCCGACTCAATTTCAGAATGTGCTTTTCTAAAGTAGGAAAAACCATTAAAGTTTGTAATATGCTCCCAGCCACAGTCTTTAAATAGTTGTAAATAGGATGCTCTCTCTGATTTTTTCATGGGATAAAAGTCCAACTGATAAGACACCTGCTCAGGCTGACACTTTTCAAAAGTATACTTAACCGCAACTACTAAGTTACAGTGGGTCACTTCCTTAAGTCTCCAACCCTCAGCATGCATTTTTCTAAGATATAAAGCCTCTCTATCATAATCCGCAATGGTAGCAATTCTATAAACAATCTTCTTTTCCATCATCCTTCCTCCCGACTGTTTCTATAGAGCCGTTCAATACGTTTCAATTCAATCTCTAAGACTTTGCGTCCCAAGTCTGTAATCTGATAGATTTTCCGTTTTTCTTCTTCTCGGACAAAGGAAATCAAACCATCCTTTTCCATTTTTGACAAGGTTCCATACATAGTTCCAGGACTAATCAAGACTTGCGAATCTGTCATATCCTTGACCTTTTGCGTAATACTATAACCATGACGCTCCTTTTGCAAACAGAACAAGATATAAAAACCCGTTTCCGTCATGGGAAGATAAACTCGACGAATCTTATCCGTTAATTCCATTTATAACCATCTCCTATTTAGTTCGATATAAAAAGAAAGAAAAAATGGATAAGCTAGAGCTCTTATGTGAAGAATTCGGGCATAAACTTTTACCATTTCCTCCCTACTCACCTGAGTACAATCCTATTGAGAAAACATGGGCCTATATCAAAAAGCACCTCAAAAAGGTATTACCAAGTTGCAATACTTTTTTTGAGGCTCTTTTGTCTTATTCTTGTTTCAATTTACTGTAGATCAATTTCTAACAACGCCTTAGAATTCGCATTGCACTATTCTAGCTTCATGACAAAGAATCAAAAAGCAACGCTAAACACGTTGCTTTCTGATGTAAACACAGTTACTTGTATATCAACTCATTTTACTGATTTTATACAAATCACTTGTTATTGACTGTACAATCTATAAATCGTCACTCTTCTTCCTTCCGTTTTCGTGAAATGAGAAGTCCACCAGTCATAGCTGCTAAGAGAGCTACAACAAGTGATGTATTTGATTTCTCTGTTCCTGTATTTGGAAGTTGTCGATCTTTATTTATTGTAGTTTCAGATGTTGGCGTTCCCTCTGACATTCCATTAGCACTACCGTCGTAATCTGGATGAGCTGGTATTTCTTCTGGAATACTATTTACACTACCTTCATAGTCTGGTTGAGCTGGGGTAACTTCTGGAATGCCGTTAACACTGCCTGTGTAGGCTGGAATTTCTACAGTTGGCGGCGTAATCAAGTTACCTTCACCATCCGTACCACTTGTGCCCACTGGGTCGGTATACGCTGGAACTTCTGCTGTTGGTGGTGTAATCAAGTTACCTTCACCATCCGTACTACTTGTGCCCACTGGATCGGTATACGCTGGAACTTCTACAGTTGGTGGTGTAATAACATTGCCTTCGCCATCTGTACTACTTGTACCTACTGGATCGGTATACGCTGGAACTTCTACAGTTGGTGGAGTAATGACATTGCCTTCGCCATCCGTACTACTTGTGCCCACTGGATCGGTGTAGGCTGGAACTTCGACACTTGGTGGCGTAATCAAGTTGCCTTCGCCATCCGTACTACTTGTACCCACTGGATCGGTATAGGCTGGGACTTCTACAGTTGGTGGTGTAATAACATTGCCTTCGCCATCTGTACTACTTGTGCCCACTGGATCGGTGTACGCTGGTTGACTTGGAGTTACTTCTGGAATACCGTTTACACCAAAATCTTGGTTGACCAAGTCACTTCCTGGAATTTGGTGACTGATGCCGGTTGTTGGATCTTTCAACGTTGCGGTGCCGTCTTCGCCTACAGTGACTTCCTTACCTGGGTTCTTCGCTTTGACTTTGTCTTCCACTTGTTTTTTCTCTTCTGGAGTTAAGTGCGCTTTGTCTTTAACTGGAACTTTCTCGTCTGGTTTCACTGGGGTGAAAT
>NZ_VMNE01000027.1:0-42933 GCF_013277565.1 Streptococcus sp. k-90
ATGACAGTTGAAGTTGAAATGGCCAGCTGATGAGCAATGTCGGTCATAGAAGTCTTTTCAATTAGCTTCTGGGCAATCTTTTGGTTGATGATACGAGGGATTTGGTGATTCTTCTTGACGAGAGAAGTCTCAGCGACCATCATTTTAGAGCAATGATAGCACTTGAAACGACGTTTTCTAAGGAGGATTCTAGTAGGCATACCAGTCGTTTCAAGGTAAGGAATTTTAGAAGGTTTTTGAAAGTCATATTTCTTCATTAGGCTTTCGCAATCAGGACAAGATGGAGCCTCATAATCCAATTTAGCTATGATTTCTTTGTGAGTATCCCTATTAACGATATCTATAATTTGGATATTTGGGTCTTTGATATCAAGAAGTTTTGTGATAAAATGTAATTGTTCCATATGATTCTTTCTAATGATGGTTTGGTTGCTTTTCATTATAGATCTTATGGGACTTTTTTCTACACAAAAATAGGCTCCATAATATCCATAGGGGATTTACTCACTACAAATATTATAGAGCCGGTTTATTTTGCTTTTTAAATCATCTCCAATTTTTTATCTTAAAATCCTATCATACACGATTTTATAGGTAATTAATAAATAAAAAAGATTTGATTCTGCTTCTCACACAATCAAATCTTTTTCTTTTATTAAAAACGAATCGTTTCACGTGTTTTCTCATATGATGTAACAAAGCGATTGGTTACACCAGGCTCTGCCACTTCCAATGCTTGAGAAATCTTGTCAAATGAAGCGTGATAATCAAATTCTTTTTCAAAAATATCTAAAGCTTCGTTAAATGCTTCTTGGATACGTTCATCAAATGAGCGATAGCGGTTAGAATATTGCAAGAGTTGCTCTGTCAAGGTTGCATACTGTACAATATTATAAGTTTCCGCCTCAAGCTCCTCCATATCCTTCGTTGCAATTTCAAGAATACGATTAACTGATTCTATATTGACTAAGTTTTGTTCTAATTCAGCCATGAGATCTTCCGTATTATTACTTGCTGTAAAGAATAACTTCAAGAAACTTTGTGGAATACCAGGTAGGTTCCGTTTTTCCATATATCTCTTGATTGTATGGAGACGATTAACATATACATTTGCTTTTTGACGTGCATTGATATCATCTTTCTCAACTCGTGCAAGACGCTCACTAACTGAAATCTGTTCATCTTCAATCTTTTTAAGATTTTCCTGCAGAGATTCAAGTTTTTCTTCAAGAATTGAATATGCTTGAGTTGCTTCATCCTGATCCGAAATCGCTTCAATAATGGCAGTCTCAAAACTTTCTAATTCTGACTGTAAACGGCGAACATGACTTGCATCTGATTCAGAAAGTAAATAGTTTTTACTCAAACGCTCAATGTCTTCTATCAATAAAGCATTATTTTCCTTCATGTGTTGAAGATAAGTAGGAAGTGTTGCTACTAAACCTTCTACTACTTTCTGTGCCGCAATTTCTCTTGTAAAGATATCATAAAGTGCATTAATCTCTTCTTGGATTTGAGTATTTTCGTACTCTGCATTATCCAATTCTAGTTTCGCAATATTCTCATGATTTTTCTTGAGAGCTTCATAAAGCAGTTGGAAACGCGCTTCAATATCTGTCTCAGCAAAATAATAGTTGGCATCTAAAAGCTTACGGTAGCCATCTTCTAAATCTTCCAGTTGATCAGGTAGGTCTTTAGATAATGTTGCTACAATTGCTGGGATACGATCAACAATATGTGTCAAAGCCAAGATATGATTTTCAGCATTATCCAAAATCACAGCAGCTTCTACTGGGTCACCAGACGAATTTAAAGTTACAAACTGAGAAAACTCTGATTGGATATTTTCCAATTGTTTTTCGATTTCAGACAAACCTTGTCCATATTCTTCAGAATGATCAGCAACTCGGTGTTGCAACTCTTCAAACAAGTCCAAGGTATGCAGAACACGTCCACTATTTTTAGACTCTTGTTTCTCCAAATCTGCCAAGGCGTTGCGAATTGCCGCAATATCTTCTTCAATCAAGGTAATTTGGCTCTCAATTTGATCAATTTGATGACTGGCTTTGAAAAAACGGAATGAGTTGTTATAGCCTTCTGCCTCGAAAAGATTATTTTCGATATCTGCAAAAGAGTTAAGAGATAGGTCAACCCATTTTTGGTTCCATTCACGGAAAGTCACCTGACTTTGTCCAATCAAGTGCATATTTTTTACAGCTTCAACTTCATCATTAACCGGAAGATTATAAAGCTCTTCTTTTTTCTCTTCTAAAATTGCTAATTTACTTTCATTGCGCTTCCTTACATAGATTGCGATAGCATAGGCAATGACCAATAAAACTGCAACTGCAATTATTAAATAAATTACTAGGCTAGCAGACATATTAAACTCCTTTTTTACTTGAAACAATCGTAACGATTATATCATATTTTTTAGACCAAGGGAACTACTTCTCTCTATTTTTTAGACATCAAGTGTACTATAGACGGCATTTTCTTCGATAAACTCACGACGAGGCTCTACTCGATCCCCCATCAACATATCAAAGATTTTATCTGCCTCTGCAGCATCATCCACAGAAACTCTAGCCATCAAGCGATGTTCGGGATCCATGGTTGTTTCCCATAATTGATGATCGTCCATTTCACCTAGTCCCTTATAACGCTGAATGGTCGGTTTGGTACGACCTTCACTATAACGGGCTAAAGCTTCTTGGAGTTTGATTTCTTGATCTGCTCCTGGCTGGATATATTCTTTAATCTCACTTCCAACCTTGACACCATAGATTGGTGGTTGGGCAATATAAACATAACCAGCTTCTAGAATTGGTTTCATATAACGATAAATCAAGGTTAAAAGAAGGGTACGAATGTGGGCTCCATCGACATCGGCATCAGTCATCAGAACGAGTTTTTGGTAACGAGCTTTTGAAACATCAAATTCTGCTCCAAATCCTGTTCCCATCGCTGTGAATAGACTTCTAATTTCTTCGTTAGCAAGAATCTTATCCATACTTGCCTTTTCAACGTTCAAAATCTTACCGCGAATTGGAAGGATTGCCTGGAACTCACGGTTGCGACCAGATTTAGCTGATCCACCTGCTGAGTCTCCTTCGACGATGAAGAGTTCTGTTTCAGCAGGATTGTTAGAAGAACAGTCTGCTAGTTTCCCTGGAAGGTTGGAAATTTCCAAACCTGATTTCTTGCGAGTGACTTCACGCGCACGCTTGGCAGCCACACGAGCCTTAGCAGCTAAAATTCCTTTTTCCACGATACGCTTGGCGATCTGTGGATTTTCCATGAGGAAATCAGAGAAGGCATCACTGAAGAGACGATTGGTAATCTTAACAACTTCGCTATTCCCCAGTTTGGTCTTGGTTTGTCCTTCAAATTGTGGATTTGGGTGTTTAACCGAGATAACTGCAGTTAATCCTTCGCGGACATCTTCACCTGTTAAGTTGTCTTCATTGTCTTTCAGTAACTTATTCTTACGAGCATAATCGTTGATGACACGTGTCAAGGCTGTACGGAAACCTTGCTCATGCGTTCCACCTTCATGGGTATGAATATTGTTGGCGAAACTCATGACATTTTCATGATAACCCGTTGTGTACTGCATGGCTACTTCAACTGTGATATCATCCATCTCACCGTCTGTGTAGATTGGTGTATCAAAGATAACATCCTTGTTCTCATTGATATACTCAACGTAACTAGCAATCCCACCTTCATAATGGTAATGCTTGGTTTGTTCCAAACCTTCACGCTTATCTGTGATAGAGATTCGAAGACCACGATTTAGAAAGGCCAATTCTTGAATACGCTTATTTAATTTATCAAAATCAAAGGTTGTTGTTTCAGTGAAGATTTCTGGGTCTGGTGTGAAGTGAACTGTTGTTCCCGTTTTATCCGTATCTCCAACCACCTCAAGGTCTGCAACAACATGACCACGACGGTATTCTTGGTAATGAATTTTACCGTTTTTGTGGACATGAACATCTAACTGAGTGGAAAGAGCATTAACTACTGAAGACCCCACTCCGTGAAGACCACCTGAGACCTTGTAGCCGCCACCGCCAAATTTTCCTCCAGCATGAAGAACCGTAAAGACTGTCTCAACGGCAGGTCGGCCTGTTTTTTCCTGAATATCGACTGGGATACCACGCCCATCATCGACAACAGTGATTGAATTATCTGGCTCAATAAAGACTTGAATATGGCTGGCAAATCCTGCCAAGGCCTCGTCAATTGAGTTATCAACGATTTCCCAGACTAGATGATGAAGACCTTCTTTTGAGGTTGACCCGATATACATCCCTGGACGCATACGAACAGCCTCTAAGCCCTCTAAAACTTGAATTTGACTGGCATCATAATTCTGTGCCTGCAGATTTTTGATTTCTTCTGTCATCTTATTCCTTTTTCTTACATGTCTAATACTTGTCTTAAATTCACGATACTGGTAAACAAGTGGGTATCCAATCCTGCAGCTTGACCTGCTTCGATATCAATCGGCCGATCACCAATGACAAGCCCAGAATCAATCTGATACTTCTCTCTTAAATAAATCATAGACTCAGGATCTGGTTTTCTCTTAAAGCCTGAGTTAGAAGTCACTACTTCCGTAAAATAAGCTGCTATGGAGGTTTTTTCTAAAATTTCCAAGACCTGATCATTTCGATGAGAGACCAAAAAATGACGCCCACCTTGATTTGAAATATCCTCCAATAAGTCAGAAACTCCATCAAATAAAATCGGGTGTTCAAGCTCTCTGGCTTCATTTTCCTTGTACTTTTCTAAAAAATGCTCTAAGTTGGGAGCGAATGTCTCAATTGCAAAATCAGTAGAAACCTTTAAAGCTTGATAGACACTGTCATGGTCTTGTCTGATACCATACAGTGCCAATGTTTCAACAAATGCAGCTGTTGAAGTTTCATAATTATCTAGTAAAGTTCCACCTAAATCCCAGATATAATCGTGATATTTCATAGCTTTCATTATACCATTTTTTCGTTAAAAAAGCGATGATTTCCCTGAGTTTTCCACATAAAAAAACGAGAGGTTAACTCCCGTTTTATTGATTTTTACCAAAGACATCTCGATAGAGCATTCCAGTTCGTAACCCCTCTGCGTCTCCTCCTAATTGCTCTACCAACTCGTAGGCAAAGGCAAGGGCTGTCGAGGGACCTCGACTGGTTGTCAAATGACCATCTACCACTACTGTTTTCTTGACGTATTGACCATCAATGATTTGCTCTTGAACACCATCATAACAAGTAAACTTCTTATTTTTCAATAGCCCTGCTTGATTGAGGGCAATTGGCGCCGCACAAATTGCTGCCAGTTTCTTTCCTTCTTGCTCGAAGCTTTTCAATTCTTGAATCAAGGCCTGATTATCGCGCAAATATGCAGAACCAGGCATCCCTCCAGGAAGGACAATCATGTCATAGTCTGATAAATCACCATCAAAGACACGATCTGCTGTGACTTGGATTGCATGTGAACCCGTCACTTGCTCTTCAAAACCAACCATATCACAAGTGATATTTGCCCGACGCAAAACATCCACAACTGTCAAAGCTTCAATTTCTTCAAAGCCCTGAGCCAACATAACTGCTACTTTAACCATGATTTTCTCCTTATTTGATTCGTTTTAAAACAACCTTTTTCCGTTTGAAAGGGACTTTTCCACTCTTTTCTTCAGCTAGATTGGTTTGATAACTCATCGATAAAAGCAAGCCAACACCGATCAAGTTACTGATAATAGCCGATCCCCCTTGCGAAATAAAAGGCAGAGGAATCCCAGTCAAAGGAAGCAAGCCAGTAACAGCACCGATATTCTCAAAGATATGGAAGAGCAACATCATAATCAAACCTGTGGAAATATAGGTGTAGAACTGGTTATTTGATTTAAGAGTAATCTTTAACATACGGTAAATCAGCATGAGATAAAGGGCAATAACAAGAACAGAGCCAATAAATCCAAAATCTTCTGCAATGACCGTGAAAATCATATCCGACTCTCTAACTGGAATAAGCAAATTAGAAGCATTAAAACCTTGACCAAATAAGCCACCACTCCCAATGGCAATCTGTCCTTGAGCCTGCTGATAAGTGGTTGTTTGGGCAAAATCAAATGGATTAAGCCAAGCCAAAATACGGTTGATTTGGTAGGTCGGCATTCCCAGTTGATGGAGAAAAGCCCGGCCGTCCTTACTGATAAAAATGGCTAAGAAACCAACAATACCTGTTACAGCAGTCACAAATACTGGGATAATAATTTTCCAAGAAACCCCTGATAATAAAACGATTCCTGAGAAAATAGCTACAAAAACCAAGGCAGTTCCTAAGTCACTTTGAAGTGCCAAAAGAACTAAGACTGGAATGGTAAAGAGAATCATCCAAAAAATTAACAAAAAGTCCAGTGGAACTGTGCGTCTCCATTCCTTATGTTTTTTTGTAAATTGGACAATCACACGAGCCAACATGAGGATATAGGATATCTTCATAAATTCTGATGGTTGGAATAGGGTAATTCCATTTATTGATACCCAGTTTTTGGCACCCGTTGATGCAACTAAGCTTGGATTATAAAAGACAATCGGCAAGACCATAAGTCCCAAGCCTAAAATATACAGAAAGGGGGTCACCTTCCAAAGAAATTCTGTATTAAAAAGCATGACCACAAAACCAATCACAAGCCCCAAGGCGATCCAGGCGACCTGCTGCCCTAGAATGGGCAGAATATTGTTTGGATAATCATGACTAACAGCTATATAGATAGCCACCACGCCAATAACCAGTAAAAAAAATACTGGCAATAGCAAACTATAATCGACTCTAGAGTCGAGAGAACGTTTCATATATACTAACCTTATACTTTCATACAATACTATTTATCAAAGTTCATTTAAAAATTTATCAACAGCCTCATCAACTTCGGATCGAGAGACGGTTTTAACAGTCGCTTCTTTTGCTAGAGAAGTCACTATTTGCTTGCCATATCGTTTTCCGACGATTCTTCTATCCAGAATGAGGGTTAAGGAACGTTGGTGTTCACGTCTCATACTTCTTCCCAAAGCCTGTTTTAAACGAATAATAGCCATGGGCAATTGATAATCATAAAAGGCATTTTTCCCTTCTTGATTCAATTCCTGATTAATCTTTTTCGTCAAGGGATCTTGAGGATTTTGGAAAGGAAGTCTTGGTACAACTTGAATCACAAAAGGATGACTTGAAAAATCAACTCCCTCCCAGAAACTTGCTGCACCAAGCAAGATTTGTTGTTCTCCTTTTTCAAAGCGTTTCTTCAGTTGATGAACATCGCCATTTTTATACTGGGCCAGATGGCTAACTGGAAGTAAATCCGATACTGCTAGAAGCATGTCTTTGGCAGTAAAGAGAACCAAAATTGGTTGCTGGAAAGCTTGAATTTCCACTAGTAAATCAGCTACTTCTTTGGCATAGACTTCTAAGGAAGTTTCTGTCACCAGAGGGAAATCTTTGACCAAGACCACTTCTTGATCCTGTTTTTTACCAGCTTCAACCTTGACAAATTTGGCTTCAGGATAGCCTAAAAGGTCTGCCAAAGAAACCCTCTGACTAATCTCAAGAGTGGCCGACACTCCCAAGACTTGACATGAATCAGGCACTAAAGAAGATAGAAGAATACGGCCAGATTTCGTAGAAGAAATCTGAATTTTCTTTTGACTCGTTTCAGTTAATTCAAGCCAATAATCACCTTCAGCTGTAAAATAGCGAACCAGATCCTCAAAGCCTTCTACTTCTAATTCTGAAAAATACTGGTGGAGATTGGCAAGAGAATCTAAGATATTTTTCCTAGATTTGCCAGACTGAAATTGTTCTATCAAGTAGAGGCACTCAAAGCGAATACTTTCTAGTATTCGTTGCTGGACCTTATTTTGCTCCTCCAATAAAGCCTTATCAACTAAATCAATAATAGACTGGATATCGTAGGTCTCTTGAAGCAGATTTTCTAGAGCCAACAAAACTTTTTGGACTTCATCAATAATCAATAAACGGTCACTAACAAATTCAGGATTATCTTCAAGTCTAGTTACAAGATAGGCATGATTGGTCACTAAAAGCTTGCAGGTTTGTGCCTTTTCTTGACTACGTTTCCAAAAATCTTCCGTCACAAATAAACTCTTGGATGATAAATTCCCATCATGACGAAGGTCTGTTAGAAAATGTTGGTAACGGTAGAGTTGCCCGATTTCATCCAAATCCCCCGTTTCTGTCTCTGTCAGCCAGACCAAAAGTTGCATTTTAAAGCGTCTAAATAAGCGATTTTCATCATTTTCCTGCAAGGAACGATAAAAGGCATCCAGCTTCAGATAATTTTGTGGCCCCTTTAAAGAATGAATATCTGTATGGAACATTTCCTTGAGACGTTTACCTTCTTCTTCCATGATTTGATTTTGAAGAATCTTTGTCGGAACACTAAGAACAATTTGTCGCTCTTTGACTTGAGATAAAGCGGGTAAGAGATAGCCATAGGTTTTCCCAATCCCTGTCGGTGCTTGAATTAATGAGACAGGCTCATCTTTCAATAGCAAGCCAACCTCTTTAGCAAAACTTTCTTGCTCCTCCCTCACTTCAAGATTCAACAGAGAAATATTTTTAGAAAAATCTTGAGATAGTTTTCGTGGCTCCAGAGGAGCTGCAGTCTTCTTGAAATACAGTCCTTGAACTTCGACCAAGTCGGGAGAACTCAGGATAGATTGGTTTCGATAAATTTCTTCAATAACCAGATAGGACTCATATAGGAGGGCGTCAGCCATTTCCAGCAAGCGTTCCAAGAGACCTTTAGGAAGTTGGGCCATCTTTTCTCGCAAAAAAAGAAGTAATTCCGCAGTAGCTTGGGCATCTGAAAGAGCTGTGTGGGCTTGTTTTAGAGGAATTCCTAATTCTCGACACAAAATCGGCAAACTATATTTTTCCAGTTCAGGGAAAAAGACCTGGGCCAATTCGACCGTATCAACACGAGGATTTCTTAGCTCATAACCTTCAAAAAATAAATTTTCCGCTAAAAGATTGGCATCAAACTGAACATTGTGGGCTACAAAAATCCCATCCTCCACCAAGTCAAAGATTTTTCTGGCAACTTGCGAAAAATCAGGTGCTTGCGCCAGACGTTGGTCTGTCAGTCCTGTCAATTCTTTGATATGAGCATCCAAGGGTTCATGGGGATTAACATCTGTCGTATAGTGATCGACGATTTTTCCATCCTCAATCACAACAATTCCCACTTGAATAATTTTAGCCTTACTACCTGTGCTAGTTGCCTCTAAATCCACCACAACATAGCGATTACCAATCGTTTTCATTATAAAAAATTATACCAAAAAAAGGGCCATTTGGCACCTGCAAACATGAGATAATTTTCAAACTTAAGGACGCTACTTAGCTTAAAAATCCTATCAAATAGAGCATCCTAGCCTGCTAATTTTTTGAAAATATTGGAGAATAAGAAAAAATTGAGAGAAGAAATGATTGTCTCTTCCTTCTCTCAACTTGCAGTTTACTTTATTTAACCATGTCAGGATCGTAATCATAGAATCCCGTATCAAGGAAACGGTTTTTAGGGTGTAACTTGCGAACTTCTTCATCCAGTAAGAAGGCTTGGTCATGGCTAAAGTTGCCCTCTTGGATCAAGCTACGCGCTTGAATAAAGAGTTTTGCAATCTCAACAAAGTTTTGACCAGGAGTGTAGAGCCCTTCTAGTTTCCAGTGAGTGAAACCATGCTCTACCAATTCTGTCAATTTGGTCATCAAATCAAGGTCATTGTTGGCAAAGATGTGGGTCCCATGATTGTCTTCAAAAATGGAATAATGGCTCTCAGGATCACTTGGTTCAGCCAAGAAGAGGTCACGCTTGCGAGTCTTTTCATCATCGATATGCGTAAAATTATAGTAGTTTTGTAAGAGCGGACGTTTAGAATGGTGAATAACACTTGCACCGTAAACCAAAACTTCAGCAGGAATTTCCAAAATCTCTGGCATTTTGAAAAGTTCAGCTGATGGGATTTCACGCGCCAAAACAGCTTCAGATGCGCCAGCCTTTTGTCCCCAGAAGTTAATCTGACGACTGCTAGTCACCATTGTAGAAGCATCGTAGATAGTTTTAAAGGAATAACCATCGCGATTGACCACATAAAAGACGCCTGCATCCCCAATCGTAATGTAGTCTGTCTTAATTTCTTCCAAGAAATCTAAGAAAGGCTTGATACGGTCCATCATATCTTGGTGCATGAGGGCATTAACCGCAACAATCAATTCCTTACCAGTATCATGAACCAGCTTAGCGATTTCACGCAATTGGTCATGACTAAAGGTTGTTGGCAGACGAAGGCCAAAATCTTTCTCACCGACATAGATACGGTCTACGCCAGCTTCGAGCAGTTGTTTAACTTGTTCAATACTTTCAGCAGTTGCTGTAATGATAATCTTTTCCATAAGAAAAATTATACCACATTTCTCCAAAATCAGCCAAGACTTATCAGAGTTTTACAAATAGGAATCATTTCTCGGTAACTTTTCAAAGTAACTTCCAGTTGCCTGACCGAAGTGGAAATTAGTCTAATACTCTTCAAACCACATCAGCTTTATCTGCAATCCCAAAGCGGTACTTTGAGCAACCTGAGGCTAGCTTCCTAGTTTGCTCTTTGTTTTTCATTTAGTATAAAAACGGATTTTTATAAGAATAGCTAGATGAAAGGCAGCCCCAGAAGCATGAGAGAGCTCGCCAGTAACAATTTACTTTGTACACTATCCATAAATAGCAAACATCTCAAGCTCCATTAATCTTCAAAACATCATAGATAAAATCTAGTCCCCAATTTAAGCAATTGATGCTGTAGGATTTATACATTGTTATAAATTTCTAGTCGTTTTGTTCTTATGATAAGAAAAATGGCATAGAAAAACGAGTATATCCAACTAGGGAAATGCTCGTTTTTTGCTAGTTAGAAGTGGGGTTTACTCAGCTTCATTTCTTTTTATAAAATGTATCAAGCAAGCGACCAACTACCTCATCTTTTTTCTATCTCTGCCAATATGCGTGATAGATAGTAATGATAGCCAAAAATAGCAAGACCAAGCAAAAGGATAAGAGCTCCTACTCCCAAGCTGATGGCAAGGACAGGGAAGAGAGACTTAACTAAGAACAAGCTACCAATGACTAAAACCATTAATATAACACTATAAACCAAGATCAAAACAATTGCTACTATACGATTTGAACGGTTCACCAAGTCCGTAATACTACTCCAATTGGTTGACAGATTTTTTACGTCCTTAAAGTAATTGTGGCAAGAAAGTATGACACTGGCAAGGGTCCAGACTACAAGAAGGTAAATCATCGAAAGGATGGGCAAGCCTAGATATAGAGAAAGACCAAGTAAAGTCAGAACTGGTAAAAAGGACTGAACAGCAAATATAATCCAAAATTTCACTTTCACATAACGAGCAAAGTCAAAGGGTAAACTCTTAAGAAAATCAACATTTTCCCTCTCCAAGGATAAGGCAATTGAAGGCAGGCTGGTGATATTGTTATTGACAACTGCTATAAAGAGAGCTATAAAAAACAAGGGTAACCAGTATGGAGGATAAATATCTGGAACTATCTGAGAATCTCGGATTTTGGAAATCAGACCAATCATCATGAGATAAGGAAGGAAAGCACTTGTAAAAAGCACTGTAACCACGCCAGTTCCCTGTCCCAAGAGGGAGAGGTTGTAGCGTAAAACCATACGGAAAAAGCCCTTTTTATTAGTAGTTGAAATTCTCTCCTTATTGCGACGTTCTTTCTTGACCTTCTCCTCACTATTAAGCAGGATCACATCATAAAAATGAGGAAAAACCTTCTTTTTGGTCAGGTAAAGCAAGAAAACAGTTAAAGCTATCCAAGCGAGCAGACCCAGTATGGCTTCTGTCGAAAAAGGCTCCACTGCTATTTTGTAAAAGATATGAAGAGGATAAAGGAGAAATGGAATGTCTCTAACTTTGTCAACAATACTTCCAAAAGTCGACTGTAGAAAGAGGACAAATATTAAAGGTATGAGAACCCCTATCCCAATCATCACATTCGAAAAAATAGACTGATACTTTCTGAAGACCGTAGTCTGAGCCAAGAAATGTACTGCCACTACCATCACTAAAGTAACAGAGACAAATAATAAGGCCAAGGACAACAGCATCAAAGGTAAGCCCAGCCAAAGAGAAGGAGCTAGCCTAATATAGAGGACTAGAAAATAAGCTAGGATTGGTACAATTCCAGCTAGAGCTGGCAAGAGAACAGACAGTCCTTTAGCAATTATAATCTCTGATTCTTTAAAGGCATAGGGCCTATACGATGCCAAGTCCTTACTCTCATAAAAGACATTGTAAAATGCAGTGAAAGAAGTTGAAAAGGCAAGCACCAGTAAAATAGCAACCATGCTACTAAAAAAACTTGGTATTTCCTCAAAAGGAAAACGAAAGGCTATATTTATAAACATTAAAAGCATCAAGAGACTGGAAAAAATGTAAGAACTTAGGACTCTAGCGGAAACATTTACTTTTTTTCCAGGATTTTTAGCTTGCTTCTTTCGTAGGTTAGCCAGATTAGCTTCTTGAGATGAATAGAGGATATTGATATCAACTAATTTTTTAATGACCTTGAGACGCATCTGAAACCTCCTCTTTTCTACCAGCAAGACTAAGGTAGATACTTTCCAAAGACTGGTCTGGATAGTCTTTTCTCAAGTCCTCTACGCTACCACAATAAATCAAATGCCCCTTTTTCAAAATGGCAATCCGATCACAGACTTGCTCGGCTACCTCTAGGACATGAGTTGAAAACAAGACCGTCTTCCCTTTTTGTGCATGTTCCTTCATCATCTGCTTCAAATCAAAGGCAGCCTGGGGATCCAAACCAGTCAAGGGTTCGTCCAAGACCCAAATATCAGGATCAGACAAGAGTGCTCCGATGACAAAGACTTTCTGACGCATTCCGTGAGAAAGGGTTTCAATAACCTGATAGCGGTTTTCAGCAAAATCAAAAACACTTAATAGCCTAGCTAGACTAGCCTCCAAGTCAGAGCTAGTCAGATCATAAGAGGAGGCGATTAATTCCCAAAACTCATTGGCTGTTAAGCGTAAAAATAAGTCAGGCGAGTCTGCAACGTAGCCAATCTTTCGTTTGATCGCCAAGCGATTTTCCGATAAATCCTGACCGTCCACCAGAATACGACCACTGCTGGGCGAAATGATACTGACTAAGGATTTTATAGTGGTCGATTTTCCAGCCCCATTATGGCCAATCAAGCCCATAATCTCCCCATTTTCAATCTGCAAATTGAGACTGCTCAAGGCCTCTTTATCACCATACAACTTACTAACATTTTGAAATTCAATCATGGGACAACTCCTATCTTTATCTATATTACATACTGTTATACTAGCACTTTGATACAAAAAAATCAACACTTTATTTTAAGTAGTTAAAATATATTTATTCTATCTTACGCAAACGTTTGCCCTAAAAGATACTTTATGATAGAATAAAGAACAAGATTGACAAGTAAGAGGAAACATCATGCAAAATCAAACACTCATGCAATACTTTGAATGGTATCTGCCCCACGACGGTCAGCACTGGACACGTCTAGCTGAAGATGCTCAACACCTAGCTAATCTCGGCATCAGTTATGTCTGGATGCCACCAGCTTTTAAGGCTACCAACGAAAAAGATGTTGGCTATGGGGTTTATGACTTATTCGACCTAGGAGAGTTTAACCAAAAAGGAACTGTCCGTACCAAGTATGGTTTCAAAGAAGACTATCTTCAAGCCATTCAAGCCCTAAAAGCACAGGGAATCCATCCTATGGCCGATGTGGTGCTCAATCACAAGGCTGCTGCTGATCACATGGAAGCCTTTCAGGTTATCGAAGTGGATCCTATAGACCGTACAGTTGAACTCGGAGAACCCTTCACCATCAACGGCTGGACTAGCTTTACCTTCGATGGTCGCCAAGATACCTATAATGACTTCCACTGGCATTGGTACCACTTCACAGGTACAGACTACGATGCTAAACGCCGTAAGTCTGGGATTTATCTAATCCAAGGGGACAACAAGGGTTGGGCAAATGAGGAATTGGTCGATAACGAAAACGGTAACTATGACTACCTCATGTATGCTGATCTAGACTTTAAACATCCTGAAGTCATCCAAAATATCTATGACTGGGCTGACTGGTTCATGGAGACGACTGGTGTAGCTGGTTTCCGCTTGGATGCCGTCAAACATATCGATTCCTTCTTTATGGGCAATTTCATCCGTGATATGAAGGAAAAATACGGTGAGGATTTCTATGTTTTTGGTGAATTTTGGAACCCAGATAAGGAAGCTAACCTAGACTATCTTGAAAAAACGGAAGAACGCTTTGACCTTGTCGATGTTCGTCTCCACCAGAATCTCTTTGAAGCCAGTCAAGCTGGCGCAAACTATGACCTTCGTGATATTTTCACAGATAGCTTGGTTGAACTCAAGCCTGACAAGGCTGTAACTTTTGTTGACAACCACGATACCCAACGAGGACAAGCCCTTGAATCGACTGTTGAAGAATGGTTCAAACCAGCAGCCTATGCCCTCATTCTCTTACGCCAAGATGGCCTTCCATGTGTCTTTTACGGCGACTACTATGGAATTTCAGGCCAATATGCTCAACAAGATTTCAAAGAAGTTCTTGACCGCCTCCTAGCCATCCGAAAAGATTTGGCCTATGGAGAACAAAATGACTACTTTGATGACCCTAACTGTATCGGTTGGGTACGCTCAGGTGCTGAAAATCAATCCCCAATCGCAGTCCTTATCTCAAATGACCAAGAAAACAGCAAGTCAATGTTTATCGGCCAAGAGTGGGCTAACCAAACCTTTGTAGATTTACTTGAAAACCACCAAGGTCAAGTTACAATCGATGAGGAAGGTTATGGACAATTCCCAGTCTCAGCTGCTTCGGTAAGTGTCTGGGCAGCCAATACAATCTAATAGTTCATAATAATCAAGCCAGGTCCAAACGGATTTGGCTTTTTTGCATTCACAAAAAGACCTACCCTAATGGATAGATCTTTATTGTCTTATAATTTACCTGCTACTGCATCCAAGAGTTCTTGAATTTTAGCTTGGTTGCTTCCTCCTGCCATGGCCATGTCTGGTTTACCACCACCACGTCCATCGACGATTGGTGCCAATTCTTTGACAAGGTTTCCTGCATGGAGGTCTTTTGTCTTGCTTGCTACAAGGACATTGACTTTGTCACCGATAGCGGCAACTAGGACAAGAAGATCAGAGTAGTCTTTCTGCTTCCAGTTATCTGCAAAGGTACGAAGGGCACCAGCATCAGATACAGACACTTGGCTAGCAATGTAACGGTGACCGTTGACTTCCTTAACGTCTTTGAAGATATCGCCTGCAGCTGCAGCTGCAGCTTTTTCCTTCAATTCTGCATTTTCTTTTTGCAATTGACGGAGTTGTTCTTGAAGTCCTTCAACCTTATGAGGTACTTCCTTGACTTGAGGTGCTTTAAGAGTTGCTGCGACTGCTTTCAGTGCATCTTCTTGTTCACGATAAGCTTCAAAGGCTTCCTTACCAGTCACTGCCAAGATACGACGAGTTCCTGATCCAATCCCTTCTTCTTTGACGATCTTGAAGAGACCGATTTCAGAAGTATTGCCAACGTGGGTACCACCACAAAGTTCAACTGAGTAGTCACCGATGGTCACAACACGAACTTCCTTACCGTATTTCTCACCAAAGAGGGCCATAGCTCCCATTTCTTTGGCTGTGTCAATGTCTGTCTCAACAGTCTTGACCACAATAGCTTCCCAGATTTTTTCATTGACTTGCTGTTCAATAGCACGCAATTCTTCAGCAGTCACTGCTTGGAAGTGAGTAAAGTCAAAGCGAAGGAATTCAACTTCGTTAAGAGATCCTGCTTGTGTTGCGTGATTTCCAAGGATGTTGTGAAGGGCAGCGTGAAGCAAGTGAGTCGCAGTGTGGTTTTTCATAACACGGTGACGACGATTTGTATCAATTGCCAAGGTATATTCTTGGTTCAAAGCAAGCGGTGCAAGGACTTCAACTGTGTGAAGAGCTTGTCCGTTTGGTGCTTTTTGAACATTTGTCACAGCAGCCACGACCTTACCTGACTCATCCAAGATTTGTCCGTGGTCAGCGACCTGTCCACCCATTTCAGCGTAGAATGGAGTTTCCGCAAAGATAAGTGAGGCAGTTCCTTCTGATACAGCTTCTACTTCTGCATTGTCAGCTACGATAGCCACCAATTTAGAAGACAATTGGCTAGCATTGTAGTTGAAGACACTTTCTACAGTGATGTTTTGAAGGGTTTCATTTTGCATACCCATTGAGCCACCCTTGACAGCTGAGGCACGCGCACGTTCTTGCTGTTCCTTCATGGCTGCTTCAAAACCTTCACGGTCTACAGTCATACCAGCTTCTTCAGCGATTTCTTCTGTCAACTCTACGGGGAATCCGTATGTATCATAGAGTTTGAAAACATCAGAACCAGCAATGACAGATTGACCTTTTTCTTTCAATTCAGCTACGATGCCTTGGGCAAAGTGTTGACCTGAGTGAAGAGTACGGGCAAATGACTCTTCTTCGCTCTTAACGATTTTTTCGATAAAGTCACGTTTTTCAAGCACTTCTGGGTAGTAGCTTTCCATGATTTTTCCAACGGTTGGAACGAGTTTGTAAAGGAAAGGCTCGTTGATGCCCAATTTTTGACCATGCATAGAGGCACGACGAAGAAGACGACGAAGGACATAACCACGACCTTCATTTCCTGGAAGAGCACCATCCCCAATCGCAAATGAAAGAGAACGGATATGGTCAGCGATGACCTTGAAGCTCATGTTGTCGCCATCTTGGTCATAAACCTTAGCAGACAATTTCTCCACTTCACGAATGATTGGCATGAAGAGGTCAGTTTCAAAGTTAGTCTTAGCCCCTTGGATAACCGCTACCAAACGCTCCAAACCAGCGCCCGTATCAATGTTCTTGTGTGGTAATTCCTTGTATTCGCTACGAGGAACAGCAGGGTCTGCGTTAAATTGTGACAAAACGATGTTCCAGATTTCGATATAACGGTCGTTTTCAATATCTTCTGCAAGTAAACGAATACCGATATTTTCTGGGTCAAAAGCTTCTCCACGGTCAAAGAAAATCTCTGTATCTGGTCCAGAAGGTCCCGCACCGATTTCCCAGAAGTTATCCTCGATTGGAATCAAATGACTTGGATCCACTCCCACTTCAATCCAGCGGTTGTATGAATCTTTATCAGCTGGATAGTAGGTCATATAAAGTTTTTCAGCTGGGAAGTCAAACCACTCAGGGCTTGTCAAAAGCTCATAAGCCCAAGTGATAGCTTCATCACGGAAGTAATCCCCGATAGAGAAGTTCCCCAACATTTCAAACATGGTATGGTGACGTGCAGTCTTCCCTACGTTCTCGATGTCGTTGGTACGGATAGCCTTTTGGGCATTGGTAATACGTGGATTTTCAGGGATAATGGTCCCGTCAAAGTATTTCTTAAGGGTTGCTACCCCAGAGTTGATCCACAAAAGAGTTGGGTCATTTACAGGAACCAAGCTCACTGATGGTTCTACAGAGTGACCTTTAGTCGCCCAGAAATCAAGCCACATTTGGCGTACTTGTGCACTAGATAGTTGTTTCATATTGTCTCCTTATTTACTTGTTTAATGTGATTGGCTTTCCAGCATTTCCACATAGTCAATCGCGACACAGAGGGAAATGACTAGGTCTGCATAAGCGTCCTCAAGGACCGTTACGGTATAGGTAGAGGTCAGATGGAAGAGTTCCTTCTTAATTTCCGCAATCAACTGATCGCGATCATCCAGCAATTTGAAATTCAAATCCCAGATATTGCCCTCGATTCGAAGCCCCAGATTATCAAACTCATATTTATCTCGCCAGAAGGTTAACTTCTTACGAATGACGAAATTTGAACCGTCCCTAAGCTGAATCTCAAAACGAGGAAGCAAGGTCAAGATTTCTTTACTGATCTGACTGACCTGTTCACCATTAGCATCATAGATGGTAAAAGTTTTAGGAATCTTAAAAAATGATCCCTCCACCTGATAGGCGATTTCTCCTCTGTCATCCTTGATAGCGAAGCGTTCGCCTCCAAGACGAAACTTTTGTTTGACAAGAAATGTTTTCATCAACACCTCCAAAAAATCAAAAGACAAGCTCATATCACGAAGGGCGAAAAACCGCGGTACCACCTTCATTCAATGAACTTGTCATTCTCTTATTCTTATTATGCAATTGTTAAATTGAGTAGCATGAGTTTCTAGCTTAGATGGCTCGCAGCACCGCCATTTCTCTGGACTAAGACAACTGAAAATCAATTCTCAACTTTCTTATTATAACGTTTTTTTAAGCTTGCGTCAACTGGAAATCATCTCCGTCGAATCAAACCAATTCCCTACATCTCCACTTACTTTTTCAAGATATATTTTTTCTTACTGCTACCACTCTTTTTATCCCAACTTTTATCCCACATTTTCGAATTGCTAAAAATAGCTACAAAAATATTTCCAAATATAAAGTTTCCTATCACCAAATATATAGACTCAGTTGTTAGGTATTGTCGATCCAAGCCATCCTTTAGATAGAATAGTATATATGTTTGGTTAACAATCATAAAGGCTGGCCAGAAACTTTTTTGAAAAAAGTAGACATTTTCATTATTTGTTACCGCTTTCTGTAAGGTTAAGCTTAGTATACTACTAGGCAAGCAAATAAGCAACTATCATAGAAAAACATACAGTTACAAAAATTGCCTTCTACATAAAAAACGAACCAGCTTGACTGATTCGTTTCGTGACTACTAACTCCTACTTCCGATACATTTTAAACTGTAGGAAGAGGTCGCTATATTTACCTGTCCATTTATGGTCAAATTTCTCATAAACTTCTAGGTGTTTCATGGTTTCAGCATCAGGATAGAAGGCCTTGTCTTCTTTTTTCTCCTCTGGGAGTAGTTCCTTAGCTGGTAGGTTTGGTGTTGAATAGCCGACATACTCCGCATTTTTAAGAGCATTTTCGGGTTTCAACATAAAGTTGATAAAGGCATAGGCTGCGTCTTGGTTTTTGACTGTTTTGGGAATGACCATATTGTCAAACCAAAGGTTGCTGGCCTCAGTTGGTACCACATAGCGGAGATTTTCATTTTTTTCTAGCATTTGGCTGGCTTCACCAGAGAAGGTCACACCGATAGCAGCGTTGTTCTGAATCATGTAGCCCTTCATCTCGTCCGCCACAATGGCCTTGATATTTGGAGTCAGTTTGTAGAGTTTGTCTACTGTCTCTTCCAACTGCTGAGTATTCTTGGAGTTGAGGCTGTAGCCAAGGGAGTTGAGCCCCAGTCCCAGCACCTCACGCGCCCCATCAAAGAGCATGATGGAGTTCTTATACTCTGGCTTCCAGAGGTCATCCCAATGCTCAGGCGCTTCATCTACCATAGTTTCATTGTAGATGATTCCCAGGGTTCCCCAGAAGTAAGGAATGGAGAATTTATTGCCTGGGTCAAAGGACTGGTTGAGGAACTCTGGTCCGATATTTTCAAGACCTTCAAGTTTTGAATAATCAAGCGGAACCAAGAGGTCTTCGTCCTTCATCTTGTTAATCATGTATTCACTTGGGATAGCAATATCATAGGTCGTTCCACCCTGCTTAATCTTGGTATACATGGCTTCGTTGGAATCAAAGGTCTCATACTGGACTTGGATGCCTGTTTCTTCTGTGAACTGAGTCAAGAGTTCTGGATCGATATAGTCTCCCCAGTTGTAGATAACCAATTTTTGACTATCTCGGCTATTGATTTTACTATCTAGATGCGTCGCAATTCCCCACAAGACCAGGATAATGGCTGCAATTCCTGCTAAAAATGAATAGAGTTTTTTCATGCTTGCTCCTCCTTCTCACGTGAGATAAAGTAATAACCAACAACTAGGATAATACTAAAGAGAAAGACGAGGGCAGACAGGGCATTGATTTCTAGCGAAATCCCCTTACGAGCACGAGAGTAAATCTCGACTGACAGCGTTGAAAAGCCATTTCCCGTTACGAAGAAGGTTACGGCAAAGTCATCCAGCGAATAGGTGAAGGCCATGAAATAACCTGCAATGATAGACGGAGTCAGGTAAGGAAGCATGATTTCCTTGAACATCTGAAATTGACTGGCTCCCAAGTCATAGGCCGCATGAATCATATCGCCGTTCATTTCCTTAAGACGTGGCAAGACCATCAAGACCACGATAGGAATGGAGAAGGCCACATGACTAGATAACACGGTCAAAAAGCCAAGTGAAAATTTGAGTTGGGTAAAAAGAATCAAGAAGCTGGCACCAATCATAACATCAGGCGCAACCATGAGGATATTATTGAGTGAAAGAAAGGCTTCTTGGTATTTCTTACGAGACTGGTAGATGTAAATAGCACCAAAAGTTCCGATAATGGTCGCAATCAAAGCTGACAGAAAGGCCAAGAAAAAGGTTTGGGTGAGGATCAACATAAGACGACCATCACCAAACATGGTTTTAAAATGGTTCAAGCTAAAGCCTGTAAAGCTATTCATGTCGTTGCCTGCATTAAAGGCGTAGCCAATCAAGTAAAAAATCGGCAGGTAGAGGACAAGAAAGACCAGTCCCAGATAAAGGTTGGCAAATTTTTTCATCGTTCTCTCCTTTCCTTGGTCACCCACATGGTAATGAACATGGTCAGGATGAGAATCACACCGATGGTAGAACCCATACCGTAGTTGTCATTGGTTAGGAAATTCTGTTCAATAGCCGTTCCCAGCGTAATAACACGGTTCCCACCAATCAAACGGGTCAGCATGAAGAGGCTCAAACTAGGGATAAAGACCGATTGGACCCCACTTCTCACACCATTCATCGACAGAGGGAAGATGACATGACGGAAGGTCTCCCACTTGGTCGCACCTAGGTCATAGCTGGCATTGATAAGATTGTTGTCCATATCGTCCAAGACATTGAAAATCGGCAAAATCATAAAGGGAAGCTCGATGTAGCTTGCAACAAAGATAAAGGAGAAATCCGTAAAGAGCAGCTGCTGTGAACCGATTCCGATAAATTCCAAAAATTGGTTAATAGAGCCATTTTGACCAAAAATTCCGATAAAGGCATATGCTTTAAGGAGCAAATTGATCCAAGTTGGCAGGATAATCAGCATGAGCCAGAGTTGACGGTGCTTGAGACGGGTCAAAAAGAGGGCTGTAGGATAGCTGATAAGCAAGGTCACAAAGGTCACAATTCCTGCATAGAGTACAGAGTTGAAGCTCATTTTGAGATAGGTCAAGTTTTGTGACGCAAAGTAAGATTTATAGTTTTCTAAACTAAACTGGCCTTCGATGTTGAAAAAGGATTGACCGAAAATCAAGACCAAGGGTGCCAGGACAAAGAGTGCAATCCAAAGCATGTAGGGCACTACAAAGAGTTTAGAGCTTGTTTTCTTCATCTCTTTCCTCCTCGATTGCATTGATCAGACCTGCTTCTTGCTCTTCGATTTCCACGTATTCTTCGATACGAGCATCGAACTCCTCCTCGGTTTCGTTGAGACGCATGATGTGGATGTCTTCTGGTTCAAAGTCCAGACCGATTTCCTCACCCACGATGGCCTTACGAGTCGAGTGGATCATCCATTCATTTCCAAGCTCGTCATAGGCGATAATCTCATAGTGCACCCCACGGAAAAGTTGAGTATCCACCTTAACTTGGAGCTTGCCTTCTTCAGGAAGGGTAATCCGCAAGTCCTCTGGACGAATAACAACCTCGACAGGCTCATTTGGCTTCATCCCACCATCGACCGCTTCAAAGCGTTTGCCGTTAAACTCAACCAAGTAGTCCTCAATCATGGTTCCTGGCAAGATATTTGACTCACCGATAAAGGTGGCAACAAAATGGTTAATCGGCTCATCGTAGATGTCCACAGGTGTTCCAGACTGGACAATCTCGCCATCATTCATGACGAAAATCCAGTCACTCATGGCAAGAGCTTCTTCCTGATCGTGAGTAACAAAGACAAAGGTAATGCCCAATCGTTGTTGCAGTTCACGCAGTTCGTACTGCATATCTGTTCTTAATTTCAAGTCCAGCGCTGACAAAGGCTCGTCCAACAAAACCACACGGGGTTGATTGATGATGGCACGGGCAATAGCCACACGCTGACGTTGTCCTCCAGAGAGTTTACGGATGGAACGTTTTTCATACCCTTCCAACTGAACCATCTTGAGAACTTCCGCTACGCGTTGCTCAATTTCTTTCTTGTCAATTTTACGCAAGCGAAGTGGAAAAGCAACATTTTCAAACACATTCATATGTGGGAACAAGGCATAGGATTGGAAGACCGTATGGACGTCTCGCTTGTTGGTTGGGATATCATTAATTCGGACACCGTCTAGCATGATATCTCCTGTCGTCGCATCCAGTAAACCTGCAATGATGTTTAGGATGGTTGATTTCCCTGAACCAGATGCGCCTAGAAGGGTGTAGAATTTCCCTTCTTCCAACTCAAAGTTGATGTCTTTGAGAACCTTGGTGTTGCTGTCTTCAAAAACTTTAGAGACGTTTTTGAATTCAATAATTGGTTTTTTCAATTGTCATTTATTCCTTCTTTTTCATAGATTAACAGATCAGGGCTCTGTCAGGCCACTACTACCTCGTGTAGGAGATTGAACTGCCTACATTCTTCTGCACTAACGATAGGCTTTCACCCCCTTTCCATGACATAGCAGCAGCTTTTCAAATACAGCTTCCTACTTGCTTTCACCTAAAATACGGACTTCTCTTTCAAGCGTGATACCTGAGTGTTCCTTGACTTTTTCGATAACAGACTCAATCAAGTCTTCGTAGTCTTTAGCCGTTCCACCTGCGACATTGATCATAAATCCTGCGTGCTTTTCTGACACTTCTACGCCACCAATACGATAGCCTTTCAAGCCAGCTTCTGAAATTAACTGACCTGCAAAATGCCCGACTGGACGCTTAAAGACCGAGCCACAAGATGGGTATTCCAAAGGTTGCTTGAGTTCACGGAGATGCGTCAAGCGGTCCATTTCCTGCTTGATAACCTGATGGGTTCCTGGGGCTAGGGCAAATTTAGCTGACAAGACAACTGCACCAGACTCCTGAATGGCTGAATGGCGGTAACCAAAAGCCAAATCTTTGGCAGACAGGGTCTCGATTTCTCCATCCTTGGTCAAGACCTTACAAGACTGCAAGATGTGGGCGATCTCGCCACCATAGGCACCCGCGTTCATAAAGACAGCACCACCAACGCTTCCTGGAATGCCACAAGCAAACTCAAAGCCAGTCAAACTATGACGAAGGGCAATGCGAGTTGTTTCAATCAAGTTAGCCCCTGCTTCAGCTTCGATGGTATAGCCATCAACGGACACATTATTGAGCTTGTCACACAAGATGACAAATCCACGAATCCCACCATCACGAACGATAATGTTGCTGGCATTTCCAAGAACCATCCAAGGGATATTTTCTTGATTAGCAAATTTGACAACGCGAGCCAACTCAAAACGATTTCGTGGAAAGACCAAATAATCGGCCTCTCCACCTACTTTTGTATAACTATAGCTATGCAAGGATTCCTTGAAACGGATATCAATTCCTTCTAAGATTTCAAGCATTTTTTCTCTTACAGACATGTTACTCTTCCTTTTACAAAATTCATTCCATTATACCATTTTTAAGACCATTTGACGACCAGAAAAAGACCTTGTTTGGTTTTTGCATATAAAAAGAGGTTTCCCCCTTTTTATGATTTTTTGCAAAAGGTTGCCTTTGTTACATAGACAACAAGAATAAGCTCTAGTGCTAGGACAACTTCCACCAAGACTGGATTGGTCAGCCAGCCAACTTGGGCAAGAGATGGTGCCAGGTCAAAGAGGGCATGTAGTCCATAGGCTGCTAGGAGATAAATCCATTTTTTCTGGCGAACAGCTTGGTAAACCCAAACAGTCAAGAGCAATTGGAAACCCAAGGCCAAAATCCGTTCAAAACCAAGCAAATAAATCTGCCAGACTGATAGCGACTGGATGGTTTTCAACATATTTTCAGACAGCAATTGCATAACCTGTGGATTCTGAGTTTGAACTGCTGAGAGAACAATGTAGAGATTAAGTAAACTAGCAAGGCCTAGAAAAATCAATTCCAAGCCACCATGTCCCAATCCATAGGCCAAGGCATCTGCTTTTTCCAAACTTCTCTTTTTCTCCAACCATTTAAAGAAAACAAGGCGAGCCGTTTCCTCAAAAAATGCTGCCATGGCTAGGCCATAGAGGATATAGACAAGCGGATGATCTTGCAAGAGGGCAATACTACTGTCTTTTTGAGGATGCAAAACTAAGATATGCACCAGTTTTTCCAAAATCTGTGAAGAGACAAAGAAGGCTACGGCCCCCAAGCCCAAAACAGCTAAATTAATCTTGTATTTCTTTTTGGCATACCAAATGCTCCCTATCAAGAAAGCCAGTAACAACACCATGGTAATGATAATATGAATGGTCATTTTCTTCTCCTATTCTGCCTTTTCAATATCTTTTCTCATCTCTTCAACATTGAACTTAGCAAACAAGTATTGACGGTCTTGAACTGGAAAACGTTGATCCAATTGGTCAACAGCTCCCACCTCGATTATACCTTCCTTGATGACAAAGTCCATGACATGTCCACCGAAAGTCAAATCATCTGAGATGAAGTGCAGATGGTAGCCTGCCACACTGACCCCATGGAAAATCTCTGGCGTCCAGAAACCAACGATGGTTCCCACCACATTGTCACGACTATATTCCGGTTGATGGGTTGCGACATCAGCAAACTTGGTATCTGGTGTCGACTTAGGAATCATGCGCACATGCATATGTGAAAATTCCCCCCGAATCTTGATAGAGCGGAAAAGATTTTCCCCGTCATAATAAGACTCTATTCGCTCTTCCAATTCCTTGTCTGTCATCTCAAAGCGCTGGCGGAAAATGACCTCTGCCTGATGCGGTACCACTGCTGCATAAGGAATAAGGGCATCTGGTGACACTTCTACAATTTCCGGTTGCTCTCCTGAGCCTTTGGCCTGATAAGCCTTTCCATCTAAGACAATCAATTCCCCATCAATGGAATCCAAGGTTCCCAAACCAAGGTCTCCATGCTCTAGCAATTCTCCTACTGTCATGGTCCCACCATAAAGGCCAGCCATCAAGGCTCCAAGGGTATTGTATTGAAATAATTTCACTGGTTCCTGCACGCTCTTAACCATTCTCTTTCTTATCTGTTATTATGTAAATCTTACTCCTAAGTATACCACATTTGTCCCTAGATGTGAACGAGAGAAACACCCTAGACATTGCCAAGAAGGAAAAAAAAGGGTACAATGTAACAAAATCAAGGGAGGTTTGGAATGAAGAAACAAAGCAAGTACCAAGAGGTCGTTTCCTATCTAAAAAATGGTATCGAGTCTGGACGCTTTCCGACGGGAAGCCGCCTGCCTTCTATCCGTCAACTGAGCCTTGACTTTCACTGTAGCAAGGATACCATTCAACGAGCCCTGCTGGAATTACGACACGAACAATACCTCTACGCCAAGCCCCAGAGTGGCTACTATGTCCTAGAACAAGGGCAACATCAGGATCTAGAAATCGAGGTTACCGACGAACACGCCAGCGCCTATGACGATTTCCGACTCTGTATCAATGAAACCTTGATTGGCCGGGAAAACTACCTCTTCAACTACTATGACAACCAAGAAGGTTTAGAAGACTTAAGACAATCCATTCACAAACTGCTCTTTGACCAAGCCCTTTACTGCAAGGCTGACCAACTGGTACTGACTTCTGGAACCCAACAAGCCCTTTTTATCCTCTCTCAAATTTCCTTTCCTAGCCAATCTAAGGAAATCTTGGTGGAACAGCCGACCTACCATCGGATGAATCGTCTCTTGATTGCTCAGAGCTTAGACTATCAAACGATTGAACGAGGCATTGATGGAATTGACTTGGAGGAGCTGGAAGGTCACTTCAAAACAGGAAAAATTAAGTTTTTCTACACCATTCCTCGTTTTCACTATCCTCTGGGGCATTCCTATTCTGAGCAGGACAAACGCGCTATTCTTGACTTAGCTGCCAAGTACGGTGTTTATATCGTAGAGGACGATTATCTGGGGGATTTGGACTCCAAGAAGGGCCAGACCTTCCACTATCTGGATACAGAAGAGCGCGTTATTTATATCAAGTCCTTCTCAACCAGCCTCTTTCCAGCCCTACGGATAACAGCACTCATCCTTCCAAATGCTATCAAAGAAGCTTTTGTGGCCTACAAAAATATACTAGACTACGACAGCAACCTCATCATGCAAAAGGCCCTGTCACTCTATATTGACAGTCAATTATTTGAGAAAAATCGTCTAGCTCGCTTGTCCAATCAGGAAACTTACCAAAAACAACTCGAGAAAAGTTTAACCAAAACACCTTGTCCCCTCCCTCACTTTCCGCTTCATGATGGTTTATTGCTAGACCTCAGACAGTATCCTAAAATCGCCAGTTTCAAGCACAGTCAACTGGGCTTAGACTTCTTTGAAGAGGCATACTTGGATGCCTGTCCTTATCAATTTGCCAAAGTGCCCTTAGAAAATCTGGAAAATGTTTTAGACTATTTAAAAGAGTCTGGGACAAAATAGTTCTCAGCCACAAAAAAGCTAGAGATTTCCAATTGCGGAACTCTAGCTTTTTAATTTATGTGACTTTCAGTCCCAAAATCTTTGCTAGCAAACCAATAGAATCAAGATTCTCAAGTTTGCTTTATCAGAGTAATGTTTTACTCTTCTTCCTTGCGTTTTTTAGCAAAGAGAAGTCCGCCTGTAACTGCTGCAAGTAATACAAGACCAAGGGAAGCGTTAGATTTCTCTGTCCCAGTATTTGGCAATTCTTTTGCTCCTGCTTTCTTAGTTGATGGGTTCACTACTGGAGTAATTGCTGGATCTTTAGTTGCTAATTTTGGTGCACTTTCATCCGATATCTTACCATCTTTGCTTGCTTTAGCAGTACCTGGGTCTGCTGTAATTTCTTGTTGAGTTAGTGCACTTGAATCTTTTACAGTTACTTTAACTGGAACTTCATCCTTAGAGCCATCTGGGTAAGTTACAACAACTACTGGTGTTTTGTCCCCTGGAGTTGTTGTATCTACTGGTTCCTTGAACTTAGCTGTTGTTCCTGAAGGAAGGTCTTTGAAGTTCGCAATTGAATCTTCTGCTTTTGGTGCGTCACCAACTTTAACAGTTTGTTCCTTGGCTTTTGGTTCGTTCTTATCCGCATCGCTACGTGGATCTTTTACAGTTACTTTAACTGGAACTTCATCCTTAGAGCCATCTGGGTAAGTTACAACAACTATCGCATCTTTTTCACCCTCGGTTGCGGTATCTACTGGTATCTTATAAGCGAAGGTCGTGCCACTTGGAAGTTCACCAGCATTGTTGATTGAGTTTTTAGCGTCTGGTGTTGAACCCGGAGCAACTGTTTGTGCCTTAGCAGTCGGCGTATATTTGTCTGCTTCCCTAGCCGCTGGAGTAACTAAGTATGCTGCTGTAATCTTATCAGTAGACTTATCAGGATAAGTAATGACAAGATTTCCTCTTTGATCAACATTATATAAAGTACCTGGAGGGAAATTCGAATTTGCTTTTTCAGTTGCTGCGATAATTTTATTTTTCTCGTTTTCAGAAACATTGTTAAGATCAGCAACTTCTACCTTTTCACCTGGAACAGCATCAAGCTTCTTAGTAAGTTCCAAAACGGTAACTCTAAGGTCTCTCGTTACAAGTGCATTATTCTTACTTCTAACTGCGAAGGTCACAACAGTATCACCTGCTGGTTGGTCCCAAGCAACAGTACCTCCGTATCCGTTTTCACGTTTTTTATAGGTCTCTGTCCCAGCTGTCTCTAGGTACACACCTATTGGTGCCAAGCCACTGACACCATATGGATTGTTAGGAACCCAAAAGGTTTCCATCTTATTAGATGCTGCTACAACACCAATGTTAACAGATTCACCTGGATAAACCGTGATATGTGATCTGGTAACGAGTAGTTGGGTATTATCACTATCGTTCCATCTTGAAACACCTCCGTCTACTTCAGGCTTTTCTGCACGAGTCGCTGTTACAGGAGCGCTCTTAGGAGACTCACTTTCGCCTGCTGGTGTAGCTGTAGCTGTGATTTCGCCTACAGGAAGGCTGTTTGTTGGCGTAACTGTAGCTACACCTTGAGCATCTGCTACTGCTTGACCGATAACAGTACTATCACTATTGTAGAGTTTAACAGTTGAACCTGCTGGTGCTTGGACAGTTACATCCGTTGCAGAACTACCTTTTCCATCAAGGTTTGAAGTGATGACTGGAGCTGCTACTGCCGCACGTGCTCTACGTGGTTTAGCTACTTTAGAGCCATCTTTAATAGTTTGAGCTGCTGACAAGCTTGCAGTCGAACCATCTGCAAAAGTAACAACTACTGATCCGTCTGCTTGAACTTGAACATCAGTTGCTTTAGAGTTAGCTGCCTTAACAGCTGCTACAACTTTTGCTTTTTCTTCATCAGTAAGTGCTGCTGGATTGTAAACCACAGTCACTTCTGGAGCTTGGATGCTATCTGCTTCCTTAGCTTTTTCTGTCGTAACTACTAGTTCTTCTTTAGAATTGTGAGTAGTTTCAACCTTTTCTTCAACCACTGCTGCTGGAGCTACTTCTACAGCTGGTGCTGCATAAGTTGCATTCTCTTCAGCTGCAACCAACTTAATCACCTCTGCTGTAGAGCTATGTTCTTGCTTAGCTTCTACTGCATCTACTTTGACTGATGGAGCTACTAATGCTGCACCAACTGCAAAAACAAGCGAACAACCAAAAAGGAAATGTTTTCCCTTTTTGATCATACGCCAATTCTTTTGTTCTGAATTTTTACGATTAAAATACATTAATCTTGTCTCCTTATTTTAAAAATCATAGCATATCTTTAATATGCACTTAATATTATAAAATAAACATTTAATAATATCAATACTTTCCCTTTTTTATTTTTATACTTGTAAAATATAAAAATAAGTCCAGACATCAATGTCCAGACTCCTTTTTCTTATTCTTCAACTTCAGTTAGACTTGCTGCTTTTTCAAGATATTTTTGGTAGGTACCGTCATCCTTGAGTTTTTGGATGACCTTATCCACCACTTCTTTCAAATCAGCACTATTTTTTCTAAGGGCAACTGCATTGGCTTCGCCGTCCTTCATCTTCAAGCTGACAGTTGCGACAGCTAGGTCAGCGTTTTTAGCAGCATAACTAAGGGCAACTGGCTCATCCATGTGAACAGCATCTACTTTTCCAGCCTGCAATTCATTAACTGCTTCACCCATATTGGTTAGGGAAGTTAATTGAGCTTTTGGTAATTGTTCCTTGACCATTGATTCTGGAACAGTCCCTTTTTGGGCTGCAATATTAGCAGTTTCTAGACTAGTTAAATCCTTATATTTTTCTACATCAGCCTTACGAACCAAGAAACTAATCTTGTTTTCATAGTAAGGGATTGAAAAATCAAAGACTTCTTTTCTTTCGTCAGTAGCGCTAATTCCCGCAACTGCTAGATCTGCCTTACCAGTTTGAAGACTGGTCAAGACATTGTCAAAACTCATGCTTGAAATTTCCAACTTCACCCCAAGTTCATCAGCGATAGCTTGGGCCATATCAATATCCGCACCGACTACCTGGTTTTTTCCGTCAACCAAGGCTTGGAATTCAAAGGGTGCATAGTCAGGACTGGTCGCCACAACTAATTTCCCCTTTTGCTTAATGGCTTCAACAGCTGACTGAGAACCATTCGAACTTGACTGGCAAGCCACTAAGAAGAAACTTGCAAGAAAGCTACATAAAACAAATATCCATTTTTTTAATTTCATAAATAAACAACCTCTCTGTTAATTTTGTATAATTATAACGCTACTCAAGATGTTTGTCAAGTATTTTTTGAATTTTTATCTTAAAAATATTTTTTTCATTCAAAAAAGGAGCTATCAGTTAATTTCAAGCTCCTTTTTATACAGAATGAAACTATTTTATAGTTCGACAATCTTACCTGTTTCAAAGTAAACAACCCATTCACAGATATTTTTGGCATAGTCTCCAATACGTTCCAAGAAAGCAATCACTTGGAAGTAATCACGACCTGTAACGATAGCATCTGGATTTTTCTTGATTTCTTCTGTAGCCAAATCACGAATGCTATCAAAATAATGGTTGATTTTTTCGTCCATTGCTGCTACTTCATAGGCCTGGTCCACTGAACCATTCAGATAGAGTTCAAGGGCTGCTTCGACGAAATTCTTAACATCGCGACCCATCCTCTTGATTTCTTCTTCAACAGCTGGAATACGTTGTTCTCCCTTCATACGAATTGCTGCTTTTGCAATGGAAACAGCATGGTCTCCCATACGTTCCAAGTCAGATACCGCTTTTAAGACTGTTAGAACTGTACGCAAGTCTTGAGAAACGGGTTGTTGAAGGGCAATCATTTCAAATGATTTCTTCTCCAATTTCACTTCGTATTCGTTTACTTCTGCATCGTCTTCGATGACTTCCTTGGCCAAATCACGGTCATGTGTAACAAAGGCACGCACTGTCCGATTGATTTGGGATAGCACCTCTTGTCCCATAGCATAGAACTGGTTGTGTAATTTCTCTAAATCTTCCTCAAATTGAGAACGTAACATCATTTATCTCCTTATCCAAATTTTCCTGAAATATAATCTTCTGTTTCCTTGTGTTGTGGGTTGAGGAACATCTTCTTGGTATCGTTAAACTCGACCAAATTCCCATCAAGGAAAAATCCTGTCTTGTCAGAGATACGAGAGGCTTGTTGCATGGAACGCGTAACCAAGAGCATGGTGTATTTATCTTTTAGAGCATACAAGGTTTCCTCAATCTTACCAGCCGAGATAGGATCCAAGGCTGAAGTCGGTTCATCCAAGAGAATGATTTTAGGACTAGTTGCCAAAACACGGGCAACACAGACACGTTGCTGTTGTCCACCTGAAAGCCCGATTGCTGAATCATGCAGGCGATCCTTGACCTCATCCCAGATGGAAGCTCGTTGCAAGGCTTTTTCCACTGCTTCATCCAGAACCTGCTTATCCTTAACTCCATTGATACGAAGCCCATAAACAACATTTTCGTAGATAGACATAGGGAAGGGGTTTGGTTGTTGGAAAACCATACCGATTTCCTTACGCAATTCAACTGTATCTGTACGTGGGCTGTAAATATTGTGGCCATTGTAAACCACCGAACCAGTTGTGGTCACCTCTGGATTGAGATCCCCCATGCGGTTGATAGCTTTGAGAAGAGTTGACTTTCCTGAACCAGATGGACCAATCAAGGCTGTAATTTCCTTAGGTTGGAAAGATAAGGAAACACTATTCAAGGCCTTTTTTTGATTGTAGTAAACGGACAGGTCCGATACCTGTAAAATCGCTTCTGTCATACTGTTTCCTTTCTATCCAAAGTGTCCTGTTACGTAGTCATTGGTTGACTGTAATTTTGCATTTTGGAAAATATTAGAGGTCTTATCGTACTCGATCAAGTCACCCAAGTAGAAAAATCCTGTGTAGTCACTAGCACGCGCAGCCTGCTGCATACTGTGGGTCACGATGATGATGGTATAGTCCTTCTTTAATTCCAGCATGGTTTCTTCCAGCTGGGCTGTCGCAATCGGATCCAAGGCAGACGCCGGCTCATCCATTAAGAGGATATCCGGTTTAACAGAGATAGCACGAGCGATACAGAGACGTTGTTGCTGTCCACCTGATAGGGTCAAGGCTGACTTGTGCAAATCGTCTTTGACCTGGTCCCAAAGGGCAGCTTGACGAAGAGAGGTTTCCACAATTTCATCCAAGACTTGCTTGTCCTTAACCCCTGCACGTTCATGGGCAAAAGTGATATTTCGGTAGATAGATTTGGCGAAGGGATTTGGTCGTTGGAAGACCATTCCAATGTGCTTACGCATTTCATACACGTTGATTTCTGGACGGTTGACATCAATCCCTTGATAGAGAATTTGACCTGTTACCTTGGCAATATCAATGGTATCATTCATACGGTTGAGACTGCGGAGGTAGGTTGATTTTCCTGAACCAGAAGGGCCAATTAAGGCTGTGATTTTATTTTTTTCAAATTGCATATCGATGCCCTTGATGGATTCTTTTTTACCGTAGTAAACATGTAAATCCTTAGTAGAGAGGGCCACTTTCTCTTCAGGAAAGGTGATGATATGCTTTTCATCCCAATTATATTTTGACATGGCTTCTCCTTTAGGCAGCGGTTAATTTCTTATGTAGGTAGCTTCCGAGTTTGCGGGCTCCAAAGTTAAAGATGAGAATAAAGATGAGGAGCACAGCGGCAGAACCTGCTGATA
The DNA here is from genome assembly GCF_013277565.1 of Streptococcus sp. k-90. Lineage (GTDB taxonomy): Bacteria > Bacillota > Bacilli > Lactobacillales > Streptococcaceae > Streptococcus. Next base: position 32,585 of record NZ_VMNE01000027.1, read on the forward strand.
CGATGGTTCCATCTGGAATGGTTCCTTCACTATTGACTTTCCAGATGTGGACAGCCAAGGTTTCTGCTTGACGGAAGATAGAGATTGGGCTGGTCACACTGAGAATATTCCAGTTAGACCAGTCAAGGGCTGGAGCGGATTGTCCTGCTGTATAGATAAGAGCAGCGGCCTCACCAAAGATACGACCAGAGGCCAAGACAACTCCAGTGACAATACCTGGAAGGGCTTCTGGAATGACCACATGGACCACAGTCTCCCAACGAGAAATTCCAAGGGCCAAACCAGCCTCACGCTGCGTATGGTGAACGTGTTTCAAGCTGTCCTCAACATTACGAGTCATCTGAGGCAGGTTAAAGACTGTCAAGGCCAAGGCACCTGAAATGATTGAAAATCCATACTCAAACTGAACTACAAAGATCAAGTAACCAAATAGACCCACAACCACTGATGGCAGTGAAGACAAGATTTCAATACAGGTTCTGACAAAATTGGTCACAGGACCTTTTTTAGCGTATTCAGCTAGGAAAATCCCAGCTCCCATAGACAAGGGCACAGAAATAATCAAGGTAATGACCAAAAGGAAGAAGGAATTATAGAGCTGAATTCCAATCCCTCCGCCTGCTTGGTAAGAAGATGATTTGCCAGTCAAGAAAGGCCAAGAGATGTGGGGCAAACCACGAACCAAGATATAAAGAATCAAGGATGCCAAGATGGCAACAATAATTCCTGCAATCGAGTAGAGGACAGCTGTTGCAATTTTATCTAATTTCTTAGCGTGCATAGTTTTTCTTTCCTCTTTCTTTCGTAATCAATTTAATCACACTGTTGAAGGCCAAACTCATCAAAAGCAAGACTAAGGCCAGTGACCAGAGAACGTTATTGTCAACGGTTCCCATAACGGTATTTCCGATACCCATGGTCAAAACAGAGGTCAAGGTCGCAGCAGGTGTTGTTAGTGAAGTTGGGACAACAGCTGAGTTTCCAACCACCATCTGAATAGCCAGAGCCTCACCAAAGGCACGCGCCATTCCAAAGACCACTGCAGTGAAAATCCCTGAACGCGCTGCCTTCAAGGTCACGCGCCAGATGGTTTGCCAACGAGTGGCTCCCATAGCCAAACTAGCTTCGCGGTAGTGACGAGGCACCGCACGCAAGCTGTCCGTTGTCATAAAGGTTACCGTTGGTAAAATCATGACAAAGAGAACGAAAATCCCTGACAAGATCCCAAAACCAGTTCCACCAAAGACACTACGGACAAAGGGAACTACGACCTGCAAACCGATAAATCCATATACGACTGAAGGGATCCCGACAAGCAATTCAATAGCTGGCTGTAAGATTCTAGCACCTTTTGGTGAGACCTCGGTCATAAAGACTGCCGCACCAATGGCAAAAGGAGTTGCGATAAGAGCTGATAGGATTGTGACAATAAAGGAACCCAAAATCATGGGAAGGGCACCAAATTGTTTACCTGAAGGATTCCAAGTTTGGCCAAAGAGGAAATCAAAGATATTGACCCCATTAACAAAGAAGGTCGACAAACCTTTTTGGGCTACGAAAATCAAAATCATAGCCACAATGATGACAATCAAAGACAGACAGGCAAAGGTCAAGCCTTTTCCTAGTTTCTCTAGACGAGAGTTCTTTGAGGGAGAAAGTAATTTTTTAGCTAATTCTTCTTGATTCATTAGTGACTCCCTTCTAGTGCTGTCACCGTTCCTACAGCATCTTTTTCAACCTTCATTTCCTTAACAGAAATATAGCCCATTCCCTTAACGATTCCACTTTGCGCTTCATCTGAGAGGACAAAGTTGAGGAATTCTGCCACCAATTCATCTGGCTGACCTAAGGTGTACATGTGTTCATAAGACCATAAAGGCCAGTTATTGCTTGTAACATTTTCTGCAATCGGCTCATAGCCATTCAACTTCATACGTTTAACCGAATCATCCACATAGGCAAAGGCTAGGTAAGAAATGGCTCCTGGTGTCTGAGAAACAATGTTTTTGACCATCCCATTTGAATCCTGTTCTTGACTCTGCACGGCAGATTGACCATCCATAATAACACTATCAAAGGTTGCACGTGAACCAGAACTTGCCGCGCGGTTGATAATGGAAATGGCTAGGTCTTTCCCACCGACTTCTTTCCAGTTGGTCACTTGACCTGTAAAGATGCTACGGAGTTGTTCAGTTGTCAGATTTTCAACGTCAACTTCTTTGTTTACAATCACTGCCAAGCCCGCTACAGCAACCTTATGGTCCACTAGAGCGGATGCGTTGATACCGTCTTTTTCCTCGGCAAATACGTCTGAATTTCCTACATCAACGGCTCCAGACTGAACCTGAGACAGACCTGTACCAGATCCTCCACCTTGGACGTTGACTGTTTTTCCAATATGCAGAGAGCCGAATTCATCTGCTGCTGCTTCGACCAAGGGCTGAAGAGCCGTTGAGCCAACAGCTGTCATGGATTCCCCACGATCAATCCAGCTAGCACATCCCGCCAAAGAACCTGCTAGCAAAAGAGCCGCAAGGGATAGAGCGAGTTTTTTCCTTTTTTTCACTGTTTTTCTCCTTGAAAATATTGGTGAATGCTGTGAATTTTTTCAACTATTTATTTATGTTTTTATTTTTTAAAATTGGGAGCCAACTGAAGTTGCTAGCTTGGTTTTACTAGTAATTTGCTCAGTTACCTTGCCCACCAATTTTGACTTAAAATGAAAGACAATTTGAAAAAAATCCATACTTCCACTATAACATAGACAAGCTACTTTGACTAGCATTTTCACTTGAATCTGAGGCCTTTTGGAAAATAATTTTTCAAAACATTTCCAGTCACCTTAGCAAAGCCCAAACCATTGCCTTGAACCAAAACTTGATACCAACCATTTGGCAGACTTTCCGCCAGCTGAACGGTTTCTCCAGCCACATACTTTACAAACCCTTCTTGGTCAATTTCAACCGACTGTTTGACCTGACTCGGTTTCAAGGCTAGACCAAGAGCAAAACTAGGCTCAAAGCGTTTCTTCTTAAAAGTACCCAGATGCAGTCCATTGCGAGCAATCTTGAGTTTCCCTAAATCTGGCAAGAGTTCTGGCAAGAGATAGAGTTGGTCACCAAAAGTCTGCAAAATTCCCCTTAGATTGATTTTCAAGTGTTTTTGGGCAAATTCCTGCCACAAGGCAACTTGTTCTCGGCTAAGATTACTCTTACTTGCCTTAAATTTAGGTGCTGGATTGTCACCTTTAAATTGTAAATGAGCGACAAACTGCCCCTCTCCCTTAAACTGATGAGGGTACATCCGAGCTGTTTCTGGCAGATCAATACCAGCTACCATTCCATTGATATGCTCAACTGGTAGCAAGTCAAAATCATACTCTTCCAGTAGCCAATTGACGATCTCTTCGTTTTCCTCGGGTGCCCAGGTACATGTTGAATAAACCAGACGACCTCCCTCTGCTAGCATGGTCACTGCATCTTCCAGAATTTCTCTTTGAAGACTAGCACATTGACTTGGATAATCTAAGCTCCAATAGTCCATAGCATCTGGTTGCTTACGAAACATCCCTTCACCAGAGCAAGGGGCATCAAGAACGATTAAGTCAAAATAGCCTTTAAAAACCTTGGCCAAGCGGTCAGCAGATTCATTGGTCACCACGACATTTGTCGCTCCAAAGCGCTCCATATTTTCAACCAAAATCTTAGCCCGTTTGCTTGAAATTTCATTGGAAACAAGCAGCCCCTCCCCAGCTAGATAGGCTGCTAGTTGAGTGGATTTGCCACCCGGTGCAGCGGCCAAATCCAAGACCTTCATACCAGGACTGGGCTGGGCTACCTGAGCCACCATTTGAGCAGCAGGCTCTTGCGAATATACTAAACCTGTAGCATGCTCAGGCGATTTTCCTGAAACCTTACCATAGTGACCCCAAGGAGTTTGAGGAATAGCATCAGGAAAGGAAACTGGCGCTTCTTTTAAAGGATTGACCCGAAAGGCCGAAACCGCTTCCTCCTCAAAAGAGGCAAGAAAATCTCTTGCCTCATCTCCTAGTATCTCTTCATATTTTTCAACAAATCCTTCTGGAAATTGCATTTAAGTTCTTTTCCTTTCGTAAATATAGGACTGAATTTCCTCCTGCATCTCAAGAGGTAGCATCATGATCGGCTGTCTGGTTTGAAAATCAGGAGCTTCACCAGAAAGGGTCACCACCCGATAGCCCAGACTTTCCCCTAAAATACTAGCCGCAGCATAATCCCATGGTTGCAGATAGGTGACATAGGTCAACAAACGCCCTGACAAAATCTTGGCAAAACTAATGGCCGCACTTCCATAGACACGAACACCAAGAACCGCTCGGCTCAAATCAGCCAACCCCCATTCATTGGTTTCCAGCATACCACTATTCCCTGCAATAAGGAAATCTCCAAGTGGTTTTTCTTGAAAGGGAGCTAGGGGCTTATTATTTCGACAGACTGGAAACTTACCACCACCGTGATAACAATCCCCCTTGACCACATCATAAATCAAACCAAACTGTCCCTGACCATTTTCAAAATAAGCCATCATAACAGCAAAATCTTCCTGCTGGGCGACAAAGTTATTGGTACCATCAATGGGATCAATGACCCAAACCTTGCCCTCTTGAACCGAGGCTCTCAGACAACCTTCTTCAGCACAAATCTTATCCTTAGGATAACGGGACAAAATCTCACTAACCAAAAGTTCCTGAACTTCCTTGTCCAGTCTGGTCACCAAATCCGTTGGAGAGGACTTGGTTTCAACACACAAGTCTTCCTGCATATGGTCAAGGATGTACTGACCTGCTTTCTTAACAAGCTCTTTAGCAAATTCAAATTTACTTTCCAAGAGAAATCTTTCCTTCCCCTTTTTCCTTGGCAGCCTGAACTGCTCGGTAAAGCGAATAGCCACTAACTGTTTCAAATTCTCGTCCCAAACGTTTTTCTTCACTCTTGCTTGGCACGACAGACTTGAATCCCTTATAGGAGTCCAGTAACTTTTTAGCTTCTACCTTGCCTTCATAGGCAGCTTCAACATCATTAAAAAAAGAAAGCACTGAAGCAAGTTCTTCAGTGCTCCACGACAAATCTAGTGGGTAACTATACTGTTTGTTCATTAACTAATACCAGCTCTCATTCTTGCTTCTTTTAGTTCTTGCTTACGGTAACTACGAGGGAGAAAAGCACGAATCTCATCTTCATTAAAACCGATTTGCATGCGTTTGGCATCAATAATAATTGGACGACGTAAAAGACTAGGGTACTGCTCAATCAAATGAAGCAATTCCGATACCGAAATACTCTCTACATCAATATTCAATTTTTGAAAAATTTTTGAACGAGTTGAAATGATGTCATCAGTACCATTTTCGGTCAAGGAAAGGATATGTTGCAATTCTTTTCTTGTTAAAGGACTGGTCATAATATTGTGTTCCACAAAGGGAACCTTATGTTTTTCTAACCAGGCCTTAGCCTTACGACATGATGTACAGCTCGGTGATAGAAATAGTGTAATCATGCTTTTCTCTTCTTATCTATACTTTGCTATTTCTATTATACACAAAAATAAAGCGCTTGACTAGCGATTTTTTAAAAAAAGCCTATTTTTCAAGAAAAATAGGCTGTTCGCGAACGATTGATACAATTGGATTTGGTTAATTCACTCTTAACGATGGTTTCAAATGATATACAATTTTATATATACAAATTAAAAACAGCCTTCAGTTCACTTCCTACGACTTTTCAAATAAAGATAGCCAAAGAAGCTTTCATAGAGGGCGAAAAAGAGGAGGAAGGCATGAAGGAAGAAGGTCTCTGGCAAAATCAGAATCACTGGATCCTTAGCTGGGTCAAAAAGCCAGGTATCATCTCCCACAAAGAGAATTTGATGGAAAAGAGTAAAGAATTGGTCAAAACCAATCAACACTCCCCCAAGCCCAATCAGTAAAGGCAAAACCACTAGAGCCAAAAGCCCTTTACCAAATAGAGACAAGAAGCCTTTTTTCACAATCCTATTGACAAAGAAATAGAAACTTGGCAATGTTACTAAAGCCACTAGCTGCACTAAGTGAAAGAGATTCTTGACCACCGCAAAGTGGTGCAGACCAGCTGCTGACGAACGAAAATCTGGCATCTGCAAGACCTGACTAAAAGGATTGGTCAGGTAATCCATCAAGATATGAAAGTTATATTGAATGGTTTCTGGTTTTAGATAAACCCGATCTGTTAAATTCAGCCACTGAATTTCCAGCGGATAAAAAATCCAAGCCAGATAAATGGTCAGAAGGATAGAAAGAGAGAGGAGAAAGAGCATAGAGCCCCAAAAGGTCAGTTTAGTTTTCATCGAAGTTCCACTCCGCAAGGCTAGAAACCACATGAGTCGGTGCGATTGGCAGGTCTGCTACTTCTTCTGCCTTGGTAAAACCTGTTGTCACCAAGAGCGTTGGAATGCCATTGTCAATCCCTGCTCGGATATCAGTCAGGTAGTTATCTCCGACCATGATTAACTCTTCACGTTCCAAACCTAAGTGCTCAACCGCCTTTTCCATAATGATGGCATTTGGTTTTCCGATATAAACAGGCTTCACTCGTGTTGCTACTTCAAGCAGGGTAATCAGTGAACCAGCACCTGGCAAAAGACCGCGCTCTGTCGGGATGTTGAGATCAGGGTTGGTTCCGATAAAGTGAGCTCCCTTTTGAATGGCAAGAGTTGCTGTCGCAAATTTTTCATAGTCGACTTGCCAGTCTAGACCTACTACCACATAGGCAGGATTTTCCTTGTCTTCCACATAACCAGCCGCCTTGATGGCTTCCTTGAGACCTGTTTCTCCGATGACATAGACGGTCTTTTCAAGCCCCAAGTCGTTCATATAGTCGATAGTGGCCAAAGTAGCTGTGTAGACAGTCGATAGGGGCGTATCAATATTAAAATTCTGAGCCAACATCTCTTGAACACTCTCTGGAGTGCGGGTTGTATTGTTGGTCACAAAAAGATAAGGGATGTCCCGCTTTTGCAATTCATGGACAAAAGCCTCCCCTGCTGGAATTCGGTCTCTCCCCTTATAAATAGTTCCGTCTAGATCAATTAAATAGCCTTTATATTTCATCTATCTCTCCCTAATCCTTTTTTATTTCTTGCCAAGTGATAATTGCTTGGGCATTGGTAGAACCGTCGCTTGTAATCTCATGCTTGCTTTCCAGTCCAGTCCGTTCAACAGCCGATGTAATCACCCCACCTGGTCGAACTTCCTTGACATACTTGAGGTTGATTTTCTTGGGAATATAGTGGGTCAAAAAATCTGCTCCCATGACCTCAAAAATCCAGTCCAAGTATTTACTGTTATTAACATGGCCATTCATATCCAAATCGTAAAAACGAACATGGTAATCCTTGCTGATTGGATTTTCCAAACTTTGATATTTAGGTCCTCGAAGCAATTTTTTGGAAAACTCAGACTGGTAAGGAGCCACAATATCAGGTTCTACTGCATGGACTTTTCGACTGTCTCGATCCATGAGAACAAAGGTCACCATCATGTGGATGAGCTCCTGACCTGCTTCATCATAAATGGTAAAGCGACGGTAGCAAAAAAGTCTATTGTAGCTTAGGGCTTCCGTTTCGATAGTGATTTCTTCCGCAAAACGAGGCAAACGAACCACCTCAATATCATAGTCTGTGATAATCCAGACAAGATTATAGTTTTCCAAAATGGCCTTATCACTAACTCCCAACTCAATCGACTGCATCCCTGAAACTTGCAAGGAGAGCAAAATCACATCTGGAAGCTTGATATGACCATTCATATCAGCCATATCAAAAGGAATTTTCATTTTCATTTGATAAGTTAAGCCCATGATCCTACTCCAAAATAAATCGTTCTGCTACGGTGTCTCCCAAAAAGAGACCTCTCTTTGTCATACGCACACAGTCACCCTCTATTTGCATGAGACCTTGTTGAACCAAGTCTCTGACAACTTCTCCATATAGTTCATCAAAAGATCGGCCAAATTTTTCCTCAAATCGCGCCATAGAGACCCCTGATTTCTTGCGAAGACCCAGGAACATTTCTTCTTCCATCTGCTCCTTTTGACTCAGGTGCTCTTCTGTGATGCGAGCATTGCCTTCTTCAACTGCACTCAGATAATGACGAATCGGACCATGATTTTTATAGCGCACGCCATTTACATAACCAGATGCCCCAGCACCAATGCCATAGTACTCAGCATTGTCCCAGTACATGAGATTGTGGCGACTTTCAAAACCGGGTTTGGAGAAATTGGAAATCTCATAATGCTCAAAACCAGCTCGCTCCAGCTCTGCGATGATATACTCAAACATCTCAGCCTCCAGTTCCTCCTTAGGCAGAGGCAATTTCCCTCGTCGCATACGATTCATAAAGACTGTATGGTTTTCTAAAATCAAGCTATACAAACTCATATGGGGAATATCCAGTCCAATGGCCTTAGCCACATTGTCCTTGACCTGCTCCATGGTCTGGCCAGGCAGTGCATAAATCAAATCGATAGAGATATTGTCAAAACCAGCCAGTTTCAGACGGTCGATATTTTCATAAATATCTTTCTCTAAATGACTGCGCCCAATCTTTTTCAGCATCTTGTCATCAAAAGTCTGCACACCTAGCGAAACACGATTGACAGGCGAGTTCTTCAACACAGCTATTTTATCCTCATCCAAGTCCCCTGGATTGGCTTCAATGGTCAATTCTTCCAAGGAAGACAAGTCCAAGTTTTTAGTCAAGCCCTTCAATAACACCTCTAGTTGTGACGCTGACAGGGCTGTCGGTGTCCCACCACCGATGTAAAGGGTTCGTAACTTTTGAATGTCATAAGAACGAAACTCTTCCAGCAGATGCTCCAAATAGCTATCTACCGGCTGATTTTTGATGAAAACCTTTGAAAAGTCACAATAATAACAAATCTGGGTACAAAATGGGATGTGCACATAGGCTGACGTTGGTTTTTTCTGCATAGTCTTATTATACCACAAAAAGCGAACAATACTTAGAATTCCGTTTAACAAAATCCTAGCATTGTTCGCTTTCTTTATCTAATCATTCTTTGTATTTTATGGATAAAACAACTATCAGAATCAATCTAGTTCGTTGTTAAAACACAAAAGAATGAATGTTCATCTGACTAAATTTTTAGTCTTCTTTTTTCTTACGAGCTACAAGTCCAAATCCACTCAATAGTCCAAGAAGTCCTAGAGATGCAAGAGCAGCATTTGATTCTGTTCCTGTATTTGGCAATACATTTTGAGAATCATTTGACTTAGCTCCATTATCAACAGTAGTCTTAGTATCTACCTGATCTGCATTTGGAGTTGGAGTAGCTGGTGCTGGTGCAGGTGTATCTTGACCAGAACCTCCATTAGTGTCAGGTTTGACTGGCGTATCAGGTGTCACTGGTGCAACTGGAATTGTATTTGTATTTGAACCTACTTTTCTGAAAATGTGGGTAATTACTGGTTCATTTTCATCAATCATTGTTCTTACAAATTCATATCCTGGAATTGAGCCATGTTCAGCATCCTTTTCATTGCCTGTCTTAACAGATGGTTTCAATACATTTCCATCTTCATCAATCCAGCGAACCTCAATAGTTAATTCTGGTAAAGTGATTGGTCCTGGTAGTTCACCGTTTTCAGCTATTACCTTACCTGGTGTTGTTACTGGAACTTCTACTGTTGGTTGACCTGGTTCTGTAATCTCACCTGTACCTGGGACATCTTTCTTAGGAAGGTTGTCATTTGGTACTTTACCTTTACCGTTTTCACCGATTTCAACAGTGATTGGGCCATCTTCACCTGGGATTTCTACCGTAGTTCCTGGTGGGTATGTTGAGCCATCTGGTTTCTTAGGNNTTCTTAGGTGTTACTGTAACGTCACCTGTCTTAGGATCTTGTTCAACATCTACTGTTGGTGTCTTACGAGCTGGTGTTGTTACATCTACTGGTTGTGATGGTTTCTTGTTAGGTTCTGTTACTGTTCCTGTACCTGGGACATCTTTCTTAGGAAGTTTGTCATTTGGTACTTCACCTGATCCATTGTCGCCAATTGTAACTTCGATTGGTGTGTTGTTTTCACCTGGAATCACTACCTTGCTACCTGATGGGTATGTTGAGCCATCTGGTTTCTTAGGCGTTACAATCGCATCACCATTTGGTTTACGAGTAATTTCAATCGCAACTGGTTTTTCAGTTGTTGGTGTTTCTGGTGTGACCTTAGCTGGTGTTTCTACTGGAACTTCAACTGTTGGTTGACCTGGTTCAGTAATCTTAGCTGTACCTGGAACTTTACCGTCTGGTAATTC
>NZ_VMNE01000027.1:42959-43893 GCF_013277565.1 Streptococcus sp. k-90
GTTCCTGGTGGGAATGTTGAGCCATCTGGTTTCTTAGGTGTTACTGTAACGTCACCTGTCTTAGGATCTTGTTCAACATCTAGTGTTGGTGTCTTTTGAGCTGGTGTTGTTACATCCACTGGTTGTGATGGTTTCTTATTCGGTTCGGTTACTTTTCCTGTACCTGGGACATCTTTCTTAGGAAGTTTGTCATTTGGTACTTCACCTGAACCATTGTCGCCAATTGTAACTTCGATTGGTGTGTTGTTTTCACCTGGGATCACTACCTTGCTGCCTGATGGGTATGTTGAACCATCTGGTTTCTTAGGTGTTACTACTGCATCACCATTTGGTTTACGAGTAATTTCAATCGCAACTGGTTTTTCAGTTACTGGTGTTTCTGGTGTGACCTTAGCTGGAGTTTCTACTGGAACTTCCACTGTTGGTTGACCTGGTTCAGTAATCTTACCTGTACCTGGGACATCTTTCTTAGGAAGGTTGTCATTTGGTACTTTACCTGATCCATTCTCGCCAATTGTTACTGTGATTGGTGTTCCATTTTCACCTGGAATTTCTACCGTAGTTCCTGGTGGGTATGTTGAGCCATCTGGTTTCTTAGGTGTTACTGTAACATCACCTGTCTTAGGATCTTGATCCAACTCTAGTTTTGGTGTTTTACGAGCTGGTGTTGTTACATCTACTGGTTGTGATGGTTTCTTGTTAGGTTCTGTTACTGTTCCTGTACCTGGGACATCTTTCTTAGGAAGGTTGTCATTTGGTACTTCACCTGAACCATTGTCTCCAATTGTTACTGTGATTGTTGTTCCATTTTCTCCTGGAATTTCTACCTTAGTTCCTGGTGGGTATGTTGAGCCATCTGGTTTCTTAGGTGTGACAATCGCATTTCCATTTGGTTGTTGAGTAATTTCAATCTCACCTGGTTTTTCAGTTGTTG
>NZ_VMNE01000028.1:0-18013 GCF_013277565.1 Streptococcus sp. k-90
AAGCAGCAATTGATGCAGCAACAACAGATGCAGCAGTAGATACAGCTAAAGACGCTGGTACTGGAGCAGTTGAAGCAATCAATCCAGAAGCCAAAGCTAAACCAGAAGCTAAGCAAGCAATCGATGACGCTCTTAAAGCTAAGGAAGCAGCAATTGACGCTCGTACAGACTTGACAGATGACGAGAAGAAAGCAGCTAAAGATGCAGCTAAAGATGCAGCAGATAAAGCTAAAGAAGCAATTGATGCAGCACCAAGCAATGCAGAAGTAGATAAAGCTAAAGAAGCAGGAACTGGTGAAATCGCCAAAGTTAACCCAGTAGCTAAAGAAGCAGCTAAGAAAGCAGTTGCGGATGAATTGAAAGCTAAAGAAGCAGAAATTGCTGGCCGTAACGACCTCACAGATGAAGAGAAAGCTAAAGCCAAAGAAGAAGCTCAAGCGAAAGCTAAGGAAGCAACAGATGCAATCGATGCTCAACCAAGCAACGCAGAAACACCAGAGAAAGCAGCAGAAGCTCAAACAGCAGTAGATGGTGCTAAAGATAAAGGTGTAGCAGATGTTAAAGCTGTAGATCCAGAAGCCAAAGCTAAACCAGTAGCTAAGAAAGCCATCGAAGATAAATTAGCAAAACAATTGGAAGACATTGCTAACACTCCAGATGCTACAGATGATGAGAAGAAAGTTGCAGCAGATGCAGCTAAAGCTCTAGCAGAAGGAGCTAAGAAAGAAATCGATAAAGCTGGAACAGATGCAGAAGTTAAGCAACTTCAAGAAGAAGCTGAAGGTGAAATCGAAAAATCTGTACCTGTTGTAGAAGATAAGCCAAATGCACGTAAAGCAATTGAAGATGAAGCAAAAGCTAAGAAAGAAGCAATTGATGCACGTACAGACTTAACTCCTAAAGCTAAAGAAGATCTTAAAGCTCAAGTAGATGCAATCGCAGATCAAGCTAAGAAATCTGTAGATGCAGCTAAAACATCAGAAGCTGTTGATGGAATTGAAGAGTCAGATAAAGCGGCTATTAAAGCTGTAGGTGAAGTGAATATTCCGGCTGATAAAGTTCTTGTAAATAATCCAAGTGCTTTAACAGATGATGAAAAAGCTAAGGTCTTAGAAGCTGTTAAGAAAGTAAATCCAGATGCTAAAGAAATTACTCAAGACGCAGATGGAAATGTTACTGTTACAACTCCAGATGGGCACAAAGAAATCATCACTCCTGAGCAAGTAGTGAAAACTGCAGCTACAGCAAATGATCCAAAAGCAGGCAACGATATCGTTAAACCAGCGGATAAAGTAGTTGTAAATGATCCAGCTAAGTTGACAGATGCTGAGAAGGAGAAAATTAAAGCAGCAGTTGAAGCTGTAAATCCAAACTCAATTGTAGTAGTTGATGACAAAGGAAATGCTAAAGTTTCAACTCCAGATGGTCAAACACAAGTTATTCCTGTAGAAGAATTAGTACGTACTGTTGAAGATACTAAGAAACCAAATGCAGGTAACGACATCGTTAAACCAGCAGATAAGACTGTAGTAGCAAATCCAGAAAAACTTACAGATACTGAGAAGAAAGCAATCGAAGATAAAGTTAAAGCTGTAAACCCAGATGCAACAGTAGTTGTAGATGACAAAGGAAATACGACAGTCACAACCCCAGAAGGTAAGACAGCCGTAATTCCAGCAGCAGACTTGACGAAAGATCCAGAAACTGCAACTAAACCAAATGCAGGCAACGACATCGTTAAACCAGCAGATAAGACAGCAGTTAAAGATCCAGCTAACTTAACTCCAGAAGAGAAGAAAGCGATCGAAGATAAAGTTAAAGCTGTAAATCCAGGTGCAACAGTAGTTGTAGATGATAAAGGAAATGCGACAGTTACAACCCCAGAAGGTAAGACAGCCGTAATTCCAGCAACAGACTTGACGAAAGATCCAGAAGCTGCAACTAAACCAAATGCAGGCAACGACATCGTTAAACCAGCAGATAAGACAGCAGTTAAAGATCCAGCTAACTTAACTCCAGAAGAGAAGAAAGCGATCGAAGATAAAGTTAAAGCTGTAAACCCAGGTGCAACAGTAGTTGTAGATGATAAAGGAAATACGACAGTCACAACCCCAGAAGGTAAGACAGCCGTAATTCCAGCAGCAGACTTGACGAAAGATCCAGAAACTGCAACTAAATCAAATGCAGGTAATGACATCGTTAAACCAGCAGATAAGACAGCAGTTAAAGATCCAGCTAACTTAACTCCAGAAGAGAAGAAAGCGATCGAAGATAAAGTTAAAGCTGTAAACCCAGGTGCAACAGTAGTTGTAGATGATAAAGGAAATGCGACAGTCACAACCCCAGAAGGTAAGACAGCCGTAATTCCAGCAGCAGACTTGACGAAAGATCCAGAAACTGCAACTAAACCAAATGCAGGTAACGACATCGTTAAACCAGCAGATAAGACAGCAGTTAAAGATCCAGCTAACTTAACTCCAGAAGAGAAGAAAGCGATCGAAGATAAAGTTAAAGCTGTAAACCCAGGTGCAACAGTAGTTGTAGATGATAAAGGAAATGCGACAGTTACAACTCCAGAAGGTAAGACAGCCGTAATTCCAGCAACAGACTTGACTAAGTCACCAGCAGACGCAGCTAAAGCAAATGCAGGAAATACAGTAAACACACCAGCAGCTAAGGTAGAAGTTAAAGATCCAGCCAAATTAACAGATGAAGAAAAAGCTAAAGTTAAGGAAGCAATTGAGGCAGTAAACCCAGGATCTAAAGTTGTAGTAGACGATAAAGGAAACGCAACAGTCACAACCCCAGAAGGTGATGTAGTAGTAATTCCAACAACAGACTTAACTAAATCACCAGCAGACGCAGGTAAAGCAAATGCAGGAAATGCAGTAAACACACCAGCAGCTAAGGTAGAAGTTAAAGATCCAGCCAAATTAACAGATGAAGAAAAAGCTAAAGTTAAGAAAGCAGTAGAGGATGTAAACCCAGGATCTAAAGTTGTAGTAGACGATAAAGGAAACACAACAGTCACAACCTCAGAAGGTAAGACAGCAACCATTCCAGCAGCAGATGTAACTAAGTCAGCAGCAGATGCAGGTAAAGCAAATGCAGGAAATGCAGTAAACACACCAGCAGCTAAGGTAGAAGTTAAAGATCCAGCTAACTTAACAGACGCTGAGAAGAAAGCAATCGAAGACAAAGTTAAAGCTGTAAATCCAGGATCTAAAGTTGTAGTAGACGATAAAGGAAACGTAACAGTTACAACTCCAGAAGGTAAAACAGCAACCATTCCAGCAGCAGATGTAACTAAGTCAGCAGCAGACGCAGGTAAAGCAAATGCAGGAAATGGAGCAAACACACCAGCAACTAAGACAGTAGTAAAAGATCCAGCTAAGTTAACAGATGAAGAAAAAGCAAAAGTTAAGAAAGCAGTAGAGGATGTAAACCCAGGATCAACTGTAGTAGTAAATGATAAAGGTGATGTAATCGTTACTAAAGGTGATGGAACAGTATTAGTAATCCCAGAACTTGACTTAGTAATTCCAGAAGATAAATTAACTGATCCAACTCAACAAAATGGTGTGAACACACCAGCAACTAGAGTGTTAGTTGGAGATAAAGCTAAATTAACAGCTGATGAAATTGAAAAAGTTAAAGAATCAATTAAAGCAGTCAACCCAGGATCAACTGTAGTAGTAGACGATAAAGGAAACGCAACAGTTACAACCCCAGAAGGTAAGACAGCAACAATTCCAGCAGCTCAATTAGTTAAAGATGCTAAAGATGTTGCAGCTAAGAACAATGGTGAAAACATCAATGTTGACTTCGAAAAAGAAACAGTAGCAGACTTCAATAACTTAACGGATGCAGAAAAAGAAGCTGCAAAAGCTAAGATTAAAGGAGCAAATGCTGATGTAGTAGAAGTTATCTTCGACAAAGCAGGAAATGCAACTGTAATTACTAAAGATGGTAAAGTTTACACAATCGTAGCTAAAGATATCTTCAAACAACGTCCATATGTACCATCAAATGGTGGCGGCAATAACAGTGGTAACGGTAACGGAACTTCTGGCAATAACGGAGCAACTAACACTGATGCAAAAGTGGATAAAGCGAAGTTAGAAGGTGCTATTCGTCAATTAGATGAATTAATCGTTAAAGAATCAGCTAAGCTTGATGCAGAAACTGCAAAAGAAGCGAATGCATTATTAGCAGATGCTAAGAAAGTATTTGCCAATGCAGACGCAAGTCAAGCAGAAGTGGATGCAATGGTTAAACGTATCGAAGGCTTTATGGCGAAAGTTGCTTCATCAACTGATCATGCAACTCCAGCTAACGACCAAGCTGCTCAAACACCAGCTGTAGATACAGCTACTACTCAAGCAGCATCAGCACAAGCAAATGCGCGTAAAGTAGCTAAAGAATTGCCAAATACAGGTACAGCAGATTCTACTGTAGCTATGGTAGCAGCTGCAGCAAGTGCATTACTTGGTCTTGGTCTTGCAGGCCGTCGTCGTAAAGAAGACGAAGAAGCTTAATTGGTAGATTGTTTGATAAACATCAGATGATAAATCCGATTTTCAAAGCTTAAACAAGTACCTCTCATAAGAAAATCTCCTAGCAGGAAAGTCTGCTAGGAGATTTTTGCATTTCATGAAATTGACGAGTGATTTGGCAACCAGCTAAGTGTAAAGATCAGTTGTTCAGCTTTTAGGAGGTATTTGTGTTGAATAGTTGATACTAGGGTTTTGTCCAGTCGGCATTCTTTTACAAAGTTAAAATGGCTGTGGTTTTGTTTAGTATGGATATCCAGCCATTTATCTTCTTTAGCCAGATAGACTCGGAGGTGATCAAAGAGAGGGATTCCGAGGTCGTAGCTTGGTTTGCCTGGGCAGGTTGGATAGAATCCGAGAGCTGACCAGATGTACCAGGCTGAGAGACTGCCATTGTCTTCATCGCCAGGATAGGCTTCCCAACTTGGCTGAAAGGCTGTCTGACGGAGAGTCTTGATAAGAAGGGCAGTGTAGTCAGGGTAATCGCTGTAGCGGAAGAGGTAAGGAATGTGGAAGCTCGGTTGGTTGGAAATAGCGAGTTGTCCAAATGGAGCGGTAGCCATTTCGCTCATTTCGTGAATTTCATAACCATAGCCTGTTGTCTCAAAGAGGGGAGCATCTTGACAGGTTTTCAAAATATAGTTGCTAAAGGCTTCTTTTCCACCCATAAGCTGGATTAAGTCTGGGATGTCGTGGAGGACGCCTAAAGTAGCTTGAATGGCTGAACATTCGGCATAGTCGCGTCCCCAACTATAAGGAGAGAAGTCAGGGCGGAAGTTGCCTTGACTGTCACGCGCTCGCATGTAACCTGTCTCAGCGTCAAATAGATGGCGGTAATTTTGTGATGCGGCCTTG
Organism: Streptococcus sp. k-90; assembly: GCF_013277565.1. Lineage (GTDB taxonomy): Bacteria > Bacillota > Bacilli > Lactobacillales > Streptococcaceae > Streptococcus. Next base: position 5,409 of record NZ_VMNE01000028.1, read on the forward strand.
TAGGTTTCAGCGATTTCTGTTTTTCTTAGTTTTTTGGCACAGCTGGCGATACAAAAGTCACTATAGGCATAGTCTAGGGTATGGCTGACGCTTTCGTGGTGGTCTGTAGAGAGGTAACCTAGTTCTTGATATTGGGCTAGTCCGTGACGGCCATTGATGACGAGAGGGTCGGTCTTGCTGGCTGTTTCAAGCATGGCTTGGAGGAGTTCTTCTTCGAGGTCGGGGGCCATGTCTTTGCAGGCGCTATCTGCGATAATACCGTCTAAAAGTGTACCTGGCATCATTCCACGTTCATCTGGGGCCAGCCATTTTGGAAGGAAACCAGTATCGCGGTAGCTATTGAGAAAACCTTCTAAAAAGCGGTGATAGTGTTCCGGTATGATAAGGGCAAAGAGGGGGAAGGTGGTCCGGAAGGTATCCCAGAAACCATTGTTGCTGAAGAGAACACCGGGTTTGACAGTACAAGTGGCCAGATCCATGTGGATGGCTTGCCCAGATTCATCAACCTCATAAAAAGTTTGAGGAAAGAGGAAGAGTCTGTAGAGGCAGTGGTCAAAGAAGGTTCGGTCAGCCTCTCCTGTCTCTATAATGTCAAAACGATGGAGAAGATTTTCCCAATCCGCTTGGGCATTTGCTTTACAGTTATCAAAATCTTCTTGAGGTAGATTGATTAGAGCTTGAGAGGGAGAGATGAAAGAAGTAGCTAGCTGAATCTCAGCATGGCTATCTGCCAGGTCGATTCGCCAGTCTCCACCTTCTTGGCTGATAGCAAGAATATCCGTATTCATTTTTAGGGATGTAAACATAAACAGTGGATTTTTGTTGCTCTCAGTTTTTCCTTCTTGTCGCAGGGCAAGATTCCTCTTATCTACTTGCTCTACTGACAGTTCATCTGTTGCGTGAAGATAGAGAGAGAGGGCTTTGCCTTGCTTTTGTTCCAAACGAATAGAAGCACCGTAGCAAGTCGGTGTGAGCTGGGTTTCAATCTGATAGCGCAGGGAGAAAATATTCAGATAATGAGGTTTGAAAGAGGCCTTATCTATGTCATAAGAAGACTGACGATGGAAGAGGCTGTCTCCACCCAGTTGGCCTGTGACAGGTGTCAGTAGGAGCCAAGAGTAGTCCCCAATCCAAGGACTGGGCTGGTGAGTCAATCGAATCCCCTGAAAGATAGGCAGATGCGGATCGAAAAACCAAGATCCCTCTTGGTCACTGGTCTGGGGTACAAAGTAATTCATACCAAAAGGCACGCCTGTATATGGCAGGGTATTTCCCCGAGAAAAGGCATGCTTGCTGGCAGTTCCAAAGCGGGTATCGATGGTTTCAAGTAGTGGTTTCATAGTCTTTCCTTTAGCTGTTTTTCTACATTATATCAGAAAAAGATAGCCTTTAGAAAAGGAGTGTTAAAGATAACTATTTTGTAGAAAAATGACTATCATTTGTGTATGTATTTTCTGTCTCAAAAGCTATATACTGAAAATGAAACTTGTTTGAAAGAGGATACTGCACGATGATTTATTCGAAAGAAATTGTTAGAGAATGGCTAGATGAAGTAGCAGAGCGGGCTAAGGACCATCCAGAATGGGTGGATGTCTTTGAACGTTGCTACACAGATACCTTGGACAATACTGTTGAAATTCTAGAAGATGGTTCAACCTTTGTGCTCACAGGAGATATTCCTGCTATGTGGCTTCGAGATTCGACAGCCCAACTCAGACCCTACCTGCATGTGGCTAAAAGAGATCCCCTCCTGCGTCAGACCATTGCAGGTTTGGTCAAACGTCAGATGACCTTGGTACTCAAGGATCCTTATGCCAATTCCTTCAACATTGAGGAAAGCTGGAAGGGTCACCACGAGACAGACCATACCGACCTTAATGGCTGGATTTGGGAACGCAAGTATGAGGTGGACTCGCTTTGCTATCCTTTGCAGTTGGCTTATCTCCTCTGGAAAGAGACTGGCGAGACTAGTCAGTTTGATGAGACTTTTGTTGCAGCGACTAAGGAAATTCTCCATCTTTGGACGGTGGAACAAGACCACAAGAACTCTCCTTATCGTTTTGTCCGAGATACGGACCGTAAGGAAGATACACTAGTAAATGATGGATTTGGCCCTGATTTTGCAGTGACAGGTATGACTTGGTCCGCTTTTCGTCCGAGTGATGACTGTTGCCAGTATAGCTACTTGATTCCGTCAAATATGTTTGCTGTAGTAGTCTTGGGTTATGTTCAAGAGATCTTCGCAGCATTAAACCTAGCTGATAGCGAGAGTGTTATCACAGACGCTAAGCGTCTCCAGGATGAAATCCAAGAAGGAATTGAAAACTACGCCTACACAAGCAACAGCAAGGACGAAAAGATTTATGCCTTTGAAGTAGACGGTTTGGGAAATGTTAGCATCATGGATGATCCAAACGTACCAAGTTTGTTGGCTGCACCTTATCTGGGCTACTGCGATATTGACGACGAAGTCTATCAAGCAACTCGTCGTACCATTCTGAGCCCTGAAAATCCATACTTCTACCAAGGAGAATACGCTAGCGGTCTCGGAAGTTCTCATACCTTCTATCGCTATATCTGGCCAATCGCCCTTTCTATCCAAGGTTTGACAACAAGAGATAAGGCAGAGAAGAAATTCTTGTTGGATCAGCTGGTTGCTTGCGATGGTGGTACAGGTGTCATGCACGAAAGCTTCCACGTGGACGACCCAACTCTCTACTCTCGTGAATGGTTCTCTTGGGCTAACATGATGTTCTGTGAATTGGTCTTGGATTACTTGGATATCCGCTAAGGAACACGCTTTAGCGCAACTGATTCTTGGAAAGAATCACAAATTTACATTTAAAACGTTAACAATAAAAATTTAAATTTAGAATGAGGTTTTACTTCATGGAAAATGTTGTCGTACATATTATCTCACATAGTCACTGGGATCGTGAGTGGTACTTGCCTTTTGAAAGCCACCGTATGCAGTTGGTGGAATTATTTGACAATCTCTTCGATCTCTTTGAAAATGACCCTGAGTTCAAGAGCTTCCACTTAGATGGTCAAACCATTGTCCTTGATGACTACTTGGAGATTCGCCCTGAAAATCGCGACAAAGTCCAACGATACATCGACGAAGGCAAACTTAAAATTGGTCCATTTTACATCTTGCAGGATGACTACTTGATTTCAAGTGAAGCCAATGTCCGCAATACTCTTATTGGTCAGCAAGAAACTGCAAAATGGGGCAAATCTACTCAGATTGGTTACTTCCCAGATACCTTTGGAAATATGGGACAAGCGCCTCAAATTCTTCAAAAATCAGGCATTCACGTGGCAGCCTTTGGTCGTGGTGTCAAACCAATCGGATTTGATAACCAAGTCCTCGAAGATGAGCAGTTTACATCCCAGTTTTCAGAAATGTACTGGCAGGGTGCAGATGGTAGTCGTGTTTTAGGTATTCTCTTTGCCAACTGGTACAGTAATGGGAATGAAATTCCAGTTGATAAAGATGAGGCCTTGACATTCTGGAAACAAAAACTGGCAGACGTGCGTGCCTATGCTTCGACTAACCAATGGTTGATGATGAACGGATGTGACCACCAGCCTGTACAGAAAAATTTGAGTGAAGCCATTCGTGTGGCAAATGAACTCTTCCCAGATGTAACCTTTGTTCATAGTTCCTTTGATGAATATGTTCAAGCCGTGGAAAGTGCTCTACCAGAGCAATTATCAACGGTTACAGGTGAGTTGACCAGTCAGGAAACAGATGGCTGGTACACACTTGCCAACACTTCTTCATCTCGTATTTATCTCAAACAAGCCTTCCAAGAAAATAGCAACCTCCTAGAGCAAGTTGTAGAACCCTTGACTATTATCACTGGGGGTCATAACCACAAGGACCAGTTGACCTATGCTTGGAAAACACTTTTGCAGAACGCGCCGCATGATAGTATCTGTGGCTGTAGCGTGGACGAAGTTCACCGCGAGATGGAAACTCGTTTTGCCAAGGTCAACCAAGTAGGAAACTTTGTTAAGAGTAATCTTCTTAACGAGTGGAAGGGTAAAATTGCTACGGCTAAGGCTCAAAGTGATTATCTCTTTACTGTCATTAACACAGGCTTGCATGATAAGGTCGATACTGTCAGCACAGTGATTGATGTGGCTACTTGTGATTTCAAGGAATTGCACCCAACAGAAGGTTACAAGAAGATGGCTGCCTTAACCTTGCCAAGTTATCGTGTGGAGGACTTGGATGGTCGTCCTGTAGAGGCTAAGATCGAAGACCTTGGGGCTAATTTTGAGTATGATTTACCAAAAGACAAGTTCCGCCAAGCTCGTATCGCTCGACAAGTTCGCGTGACCATCCCAGTTCACCTAGCGCCACTTTCTTGGACAACCTTCCAATTGCTGGAAGGAGAGCAAGAACACCGTGAGGGTATTTACAAAAACGGATTGATTGATACGCCATTTGTAAGGGTGAGTGTGGATGACAACATCACAGTCTATGACAAGACAACTCACGAAGCCTATGAAGATTTTATCCGCTTCGAAGACCGTGGTGACATCGGAAACGAGTATATCTATTTCCAACCAAAAGGAACAGAGCCTATCTATGCAGAGCTTAAGGGCTACGAGGTCTTGGAAAACACAGCTCGTTATGCTAAGATTTTGCTCAAACATGAATTGACTGTGCCTGTCAGTGCGGATGAAAAACTAGAAGAAGAGCAAAAAGGCATCATCGAGTTTATGAAGCGTGAGGCTGGACGTTCAGAAGAATTGACAAGCATTCCTCTGGAAACTGAGATGACTGTCTTCGTTGATAATCCACAAATCCGTTGCAAGACTCGCTTTACTAACACTGCCAAAGATCATCGTATCCGTCTCCTGGTCAAAACTCATAACACGCGTCCAAGCAATGATTCTGAAAGCATCTATGAGGTGGTGACACGACCAAACAAACCAGCAGCTTCATGGGAAAATCCTGAAAATCCTCAACACCAACAAGCCTTTGTCAGTCTGTATGACGATGAAAAAGGTGTGACTGTATCCAACAAGGGATTGAATGAATACGAAATCCTTAGAGACGACACCATTGCCGTGACTATTTTGCGTGCATCAGGTGAATTGGGTGACTGGGGCTACTTCCCAACACCAGAAGCTCAGTGCTTGCGTGAGTTTGAAGTCGAATTTGCGATTGAATGCCACCAAGCCCAAGAACGCTTTTCAGCCTATCGTCGTGCTAAAGCCTTGCAGACACCATTTACTAGCCTTCAGCTTGCTAAACAAGAAGGAAGCGTGGCTGCGACTGGTAGCCTCTTGAGCCATTCTGTTCTCAGCATACCGCAAATCTGCCCAACAGCCTTTAAGGTCGCTGAAAATGAAGAAGGCTATGTTCTTCGTTACTACAATATGTGTAGTGAAAATGTACGTGTACCGGAAAGTCAACATCTCTTCCTTGACCTACTTGAACGACCATACCCAGTTCATAGAGGCCTCATTTCACCACAAGAGATTCGTACAGAATTCATCAAAAAAGAAGAAATTTAATTTCAAAAAGTAAACATAAAAAGAAAGGAGGGGCGAAAAGGTAAGAACTAACTGCTGATTCGCCCCTTTTTATGGTAAAAACAATGACCATTGCAACGATTGATATCGGAGGGACTGGGATTAAGTTTGCAAGTCTGACTCCTGATGGGAAAATATTGGATAAGACAAGTATCCCAACACCAGAAAACTTAGAGGATTTAATAGCTTGGCTAGACCAACGCTTGTCAGAACAAGATTATAGTGGGATTGCGATGAGTGTTCCAGGTGCGGTCAATCAAGAGACAGGTGTGATTGATGGCTTCAGTGCCGTGCCCTACATCCACGGCTTTTCTTGGTATGAAGCCCTTGCCCATCATCAGCTGCCTGTCCATCTAGAGAATGATGCCAACTGCGTTGGACTTAGTGAATTGCTAGCTCATACAGAACTTGAAAATGCAGCCTGTGTCGTGATTGGTACAGGGATTGGTGGGGCCATGATTATCAATGGGAGACTTCACCGAGGTCGCCACGGTCTGGGTGGGGAATTTGGCTACATGACAATCCTTGCCCCTGCTGAAAAGCTTAACAACTGGTCGCAACTAGCGTCAACTGGAAATATGGTGCGCTACGTGATTGAAAAATCTGGTCAGACTGACTGGGACGGTCGCAAGATTTATCAAGAGGCCGCAGCAGGAAATGCCCTTTGTCAAGAAGCCATTGAGCGCATGAACTGCAATCTGGCGCAAGGCTTGCTCAATATTCAGTATCTCATCGACCCAGATGTCATTAGTCTGGGAGGATCTATCAGTCAGAATCCCGACTTTATCCAAGGTGTTCAAAAAGCTGTCGATGAATTTGTCGAAACCTACGAAGAATACACGGTCGCACCAGTTATCCAAGCTTGCACCTATCATGCAGATGCCAATCTCTACGGTGCCCTTGTCAACTGGCTACAGGAGGAAAACCAATGGTAAGATTTACAGGAATTAGTGACAAACAAGCGCAAACTATTGAGGTTTTAAACGGTCACATTTCTTTGCCAGATGTAGAGATAGATGTCACTCAGTCTGACCAAGCCTCTATCTCTATCAAGGGTGAGAGTGGTCATTATCAATTGACCTACCGCAAACCTCACCAACTCTATCGCGCCTTGTCCTTGTTGGCAACGGCTCTAGCAGAATCTGACAAGGTCGAGATTGAAGAACAGGCAGCATATGAAGATTTAGCCTATATGGCTGACTGTTCGCGAAATGCGGTGCTGAATGTGGCATCTGCCAAGCAGATGATTGAGGTCTTGGCTCTCATGGGCTATTCAACCTTTGAGCTTTACATGGAAGACACCTACCAGATTGAAGGACAACCTTACTTTGGCTATTTCCGTGGAGCCTACTCAGCTGAGGAATTGCAGGAAATCGAAGCCTATGCCCAACAGTTTGACATGACCTTTGTGCCTTGCATTCAGACCTTGGCCCACTTGTCAGCCTTTGTCAAATGGGGTGTCAAAGAAGTGCAGGAACTCCGTGATGTAGAGGATATTCTTCTCATTGGAGAAGAAAAGGTTTATAACCTGATTGATGGCATGTTTGCGACGCTATCTAAACTGAAGACTCGCAAGGTCAATATCGGGATGGACGAAGCCCACTTGGTTGGTTTGGGACGCTACTTGATTCTGAACGGTGTTGTGGATCGTAGTCTCCTCATGTGCCAACACTTGGAGCGTGTGCTGGATATTGCAGACAAATATGGATTCCACTGCCAGATGTGGAGCGATATGTTCTTCAAACTCATGTCGGCAGATGGCCAGTACGACCGTGATGTTGAAATTCCAGAGGAAACTCGTGTTTACTTAGACCGTCTCAAAGATCGTGTAACCTTGGTTTACTGGGATTACTACCAGGATAGCGAGGAAAAATATAACCGCAACTTCCGAAACCATCACAAGATTAGCCATGACCTTGCCTTTGCAGGTGGTGCTTGGAAGTGGATTGGTTTCACACCCAATAACCATTTCAGCCGTCTCATCGCAGTCGAAGCTAATAAAGCCTGTCGTGCTAATGATATCAAAGAAGTCATCGTGACGGGTTGGGGAGACAATGGTGGAGAAACAGCTCAGTTCTCTATCCTACCAAGCTTGCAAATCTGGGCAGAACTCAGCTATCGCAATGACCTAGACCGTTTGTCTGCTCACTTCCAGACCAATACAGGTCTATCGGTTGAGGACTTTATGCAGATTGACCTTGCTAACCTCTTGCCAGACCTACCAGGCAATCTCAGTGGCATCAATCCCAATCGCTATATCTTTTATCAGGATGTGCTCTGTCCGATTCTTGACCGACACATGACTCCTGAACAGGACAAACCGCACTTCGCTCAGGCAGCCGAGATTCTTGCTGACATTAAAGAGAAAGCTGGCAACTATGCCTACCTCTTTGAAACTCAGGTCCAATTGAATGCTATTTTAAGCAGTAAAGTAGATGTAGGACGACGCATTCGCCAAGCCTATCAAGCGGATGACAAAGACAGCTTGAAACAAATTGCCAGAGAAGAATTGCCAAAACTCAGAAGTGAGGTTGAAAACTTCCACAAGCTCTTTAGCCATCAATGGTTGAAGGAAAACAAGGTCTTTGGCTTGGATACAGTTGATATCCGTATGGGTGGACTCTTGCAACGCATCAAACGAGCAGAAAGCCGCATCGAGTCTTATCTGGCTGGTCAGCTTGATCGCATAGATGAGTTAGAAGTGGAAATTCTGCCATTTACTGACTTTTACGCAGACAAAGACTTTGCCGCCACAACAGCCAACCAGTGGCATACCATTGCGACAGCCTCGACGATTTATACAACTTAAAAACAAGAACAGTGTCCCTTGTTCAGGGTGTTTCTCGTGAAACATCCCTTTCTTCAAAAGTATTCCACATAAAATAATTTGTGGAGTTTTTTCTATAATTAGTAGTTTAACCTAACCTGCAAATAGGAGTATACTAATAATGTAATCGTTATCAAAAGTCTAAAAAGGAATTTTTAGATGGATATCAAAATAAAAAAGGGAGGAAATTATGAATAAGTTTTCAAAAACCTTGAGAGACAACTGGATCTTTCTCTTGATGGTTTTGCCAGGGGCACTCTGGTTGATTCTATTCTTCTACATTCCAGTATTTGGGAACGTGGTTGCCTTCAAAGATTACCACATGACTAGTAATGGTTTCATAGATAGTATCATGAATAGTAAATGGGTCGGACTCGATAATTTCAGATTCTTGTTTAGTTCAAAAGACGCCTTTATTATCACACGAAATACTGTCCTCTACAATCTCGGCTTTATCTTTATTGGTTTGATTGTATCTGTAGGGATTGCCATCATCCTCAGTGAACTCCGTTCTAAGAGAATGGTTAAGATCTTCCAAACTTCTATGTTGTTCCCTTACTTCTTGTCTTGGGTTATCATCAGTTTCTTTACAGATGCCTTCCTAAACATTGATAAAGGGGTGTTCAACCATTTCCTAGAGTCTATCGGAATGAAGGAAATCAATTTCTACGCTGACTTAGGTATCTGGCCATATCTCCTACTTTTCCTAGGTATTTGGAAAGGTTTTGGATATAGCAGTGTCATGTACTATGCAACAATCATGGGAATTGATCCAACCTACTATGAAGCAGCAACGGTGGACGGTGCTAGCAAATGGCAACGAATTCGCAATGTAACCATTCCACAGTTAACACCGTTGGTAACCGTATTGACTATCCTGGCAGTAGGAAATATCTTCCGTGCAGACTTCGGTCTCTTCTACCAAATCCCCCATAATGCTGGTCAGCTTTATAACGTAACCAACGTCTTGGACGTATATGTTTATAATGGTTTGACCCAGACAGCGGATATCGGGATGGCTTCAGCGGCAGGTCTCTACCAATCAGTAGTCGGTTTGCTTTTGGTTATCCTATCAAACTTACTTGCAAGACGAGTTGATCCAAACTCAGCCTTGTTCTAGAAAGGAGGAGAATATGGCAGAAAAGAAAATTAAAAAAGAAAAAATTGATAATGTCGGCATTCACTCCTTCAGTAAGAAAGCAGATATCTTCTTCAGTACCATTTCTGGTTTGATCGCCCTCTCTTGTATCCTACCCTTCGTATTCGTTATCGTTATTTCGGTGACAGATGAAAAGAGTATCCTTCAAAATGGATATAGCTTCTTCCCGTCACAATTTGGATTAGACGGATTTGAGTTCTTGGCACAGTTTAAGGATAAAATCTTACAAGCCCTCTTCATCTCAGTCTTTGTAACCGTAGTTGGGACATTGACAAATGTCTTTATCACAACAACTTATGCTTATGCCATTTCACGGACAACCTTTAAGTACCGCAGATTCTTTACAATCTTCGTTCTACTTAGTATGTTGTTTAACGCTGGTTTGGTACCAGGTTATATCGTGGTCACTCGTTTGCTTCAACTTGGTGATACAGTTTGGGCCTTGATTGTTCCAATGCTTCTCTCACCATTTAACATCATCTTGATGCGTTCCTTCTTTAAGAAGACCATTCCAGAAGCTATTCTAGAATCTGCTCGTATCGATGGTGCCAGTGAAGCCCGGATCTTCTTCCAAATCTGTTTACCATTGTCACTACCAGGTATCGCAACCATCACGCTCTTGACAGCTCTTGGTTTCTGGAATGACTGGTTCAACGCCCTTCTTTACATTAAGAGTGACAACTTGTATCCATTGCAATATTTGCTCATGCAAATCCAACAAAATATGGATTACATCGCCAAAGCAGTCGGCCTTTCTGGTCAACTGGGAGTTGCTCTTCCAAAAGAAACAGGTCGTATGGCCATGGTTGTGGTCGCAACCCTTCCAATCGCGATTTTGTATCCATTCTTCCAACGCTACTTTGTAAAAGGTTTGACTATCGGTGGTGTGAAAGAATAGTACTTGTCGAGAAATACCCTTTCTAATTTCCAAACTTTCCTTGCGTGAAGTTAAGATCATTACATTGTTTATAAGTTTAAAAATAAAAAAAGGAGTTTTTGTCATGAAAAACTGGAAAAAATATGCTTTTGCATCTGCTAGCGTAGTCGCTTTGGCTGCTGGTCTCGCTGCTTGTGGAAACCTTTCAGGTAACAACAAGAAAGCTGCTGACTCAGCTTCAGGTGAAAAACCTGTTATCAAAATGTACCAAATCGGTGACAAACCAGATAACTTGGATGAATTGCTAGAAAATGCTAACAAAATCATCGGAGAAAAAGTTGGTGCTAAATTGGATATCCAATATCTTGGATGGGGTGACTATGATAAGAAAATGTCAGTTATCACATCATCTGGTGAAAACTACGATATCGCCTTTGCATCTAACTATGTTGTAAATGCTCAAAAAGGTGCCTATGCTGACTTGACAGAATTGTACAAAAAAGAAGGTAAAGACCTTTACAAAGCACTTGACCCAGCTTACATCAAAGGTAACAGCATTAACGGTAAAATTTACGCAGTTCCAGTTGCAGCCAACGTTGCATCATCTCAAAACTTCGCCTTCAACGGAACTCTTCTTGCTAAATACGGTATCGATATTTCAGGTGTCACTTCATATGAAACACTTGAACCAGTCTTGAAACAAATCAAAGAAAAAGCTCCAGATGTAGTGCCATTTGCGGTTACTAAGAACTTCATCCCATCTGATAACTTTGACTACCCAGTTCCAAATGGACTTCCATTCGTTATCGACCTTGAAGGCGACACTACTAAGATCGTAAACCGTTACGAAGTGCCTCGCTTTAAAGAACACTTGAAGACTCTTCACAAATTCTATGAAGCTGGATACATTCCAAAAGATGTAGCAACAAGCGATACTTCATTTGAACTTCAACAAGATACTTGGTTCGTTCGTGAAGAAACAGTAGGACCAGCTGACTACGGTAACAGCTTGCTTTCACGTGTTGCGAACAAAGATATCCAAATCAAACCAATTACTAACTTCATCAAGAAAAACCAAACAACACAAGTTGCTAACTTTGTTATCTCAAACAACTCTAAGAACAAAGAAAAATCAATGGAAGTGTTGAACCTCTTGAATACTAACCCAGAACTCTTGAACGGTCTTGTTTATGGTCCAGAAGGCAAGAACTGGGAAAAAATTGCAGGTAAAGAAAATCGTGTACGCGTCCTTGATGGCTACAAAGGAAACACTCACATGGGTGGATGGAACACTGGTAACAACTGGATCCTTTACATCAACGAAAACGTTACAGATCAACAAATCGAAGATTCTAAGAAACAATTGGCTGAAGCTAAAGAATCTCCAGCGCTTGGATTCATCTTTAACACTGACAATGTGAAATCTGAAATCTCAGCTATCTCTAACACAATGCAACAATTCGATACAGCTATCAACACTGGTACTGTAGACCCAGATAAAGCTATTCCAGAATTGATGGAAAAATTGAAATCTGAAGGTGCCTACGAAAAAGTATTGAACGAAATGCAAAAACAATACGACGAATTTTTGAAAAACAAAAAATCATAAGATCAATTGATTTCGTGTATTCATTCCTAATTCCTAAAAATTGAATCACTGTTTTCCTCAAGTTTATCTGGGGAAGGCGGTGATTTTTTGAAACAAAGACATAGATATTTCTGTTTCCTTATTTTAACCATTCAGGAAATCTCAAGCACCATTTAGGATTGGGAGTAAGGATTTAGGAAAATATGGCTTATATTAGAGATGTTCCGAGTTTACAAAGGAGGGATCACATGAAAAAGTATCAGCTTCTCTTCAAAATAAGTGCTGTCTTGTCTTACCTGTTTTTTGTATTTGGACTTTCTCAGCTGACCCTTATCATTCAAAACTATTGGCAATTTTCTTCTCAGGTAGGAAATTTTTTCTGGATTCGAAATATCTTGAGTTTGCTATTTAGCGGAGTCATGATTTGGATTCTGTTTAAGACAGGCCACGGCTATCTCTTTCGCATTCCAAGAAAAAAATGGCTTTGGTATTTGATTTTGACAGTATTAGTGGTAGTGCTCCAGATCTCTTTTAACGTTCAGACAGCTAAACATGTTCAGTCAACTGCTGAAGGTTGGGCCGTATTGATCGGTTATAGTGG